>JAEYNI010000277.1 GCA_023412635.1 Bacillota bacterium | reverse complement strand
TTGATGCCAAAAGAGATTGGGGTTACGCCGGAGATTATGTTGAAGCAATGTGGCTTATATTGCAGCAGCCTGAACCCGAGGATTTTGTAATAGCTACAGGTGAGACGCATACAGTAAGGGAATTCTGCGAACTGGCTTTCAAGCATGTGGGGATCAACCTGAAATGGGAGGGGCAGGGTATCACTGAGAAAGCTATTGACAAGGGAACAGGTCAAGAATTGATTAATGTAAGCAGCCAGCTTTTCCGGCCAACGGAGGTAGATCTTCTGCTTGGAGATCCGACAAAGGCCAAAAACCGGCTCGACTGGACCCCAAGGGTATCCTTTGAGGAATTGGTCAAACTGATGGTGGAAAGAGACCTTAAGGATTAGTGAAATTAGGTTTATACCAGTACTTTAAGGGGGAATCTTATGAATAAGGACAGCAAGATTTATGTTGCCGGACATACGGGTATGGTGGGATCTGCTTTAGTCCGGTGCCTTGAGCGTAACGGTTATCATAAAATCATATATAGAATACATAGTGAATTGGATCTGACAGACCAGGTATCAACTGAAGACTTTTTCAGAACTGAAAAACCCGAATATGTATTTATAGCTGCGGCGAAGGTTGGAGGTATATATGCCAACAACACTTTTCCCGCAGACTTTATAATGGAAAATATGTTAATGGAGTGCAACCTTATAAAAAGCTCCTATAAATATGGTGTTAAGAAGCTAATGTTTCTGGGAAGTTCCTGTATCTATCCTAAAACCTGCCCGCAGCCAATTAAAGAGGAGTATCTGCTTACCGGACCCCTTGAACCCACAAATGAAGCTTATGCTTTGGCAAAAATATCCGGTATAAAGATGTGTCAGTCGTATAACAGGCAATATGGCACACGCTATATATGCGCAATGCCGGCAAGCCTGTACGGAATAAATGACAGATTTGATTTATACAACGCTCATGTAATTCCATCCATGATTATTAAGCTGCACAAGGCAAAACTTGATAATAGTCCCAGGGTTGAACTTTGGGGAACAGGTACTCCTTTAAGAGAATTTCTTTACGTTGATGATATGGCCGAAGCCTGCCTGAACCTAATGCTGACCTATGAGGGCAATGACTTTGTAAACATTGGTTCGGGTAAAGAGATAAGCATCAGAGAACTGGCAGAAACCCTTAAAAAGGTCATCGGTTACACTGGCGAGCTGGTTTTTGATACTACAAAGCCCGATGGTACTCACAGAAGGGTGCTTGATAATTCAAAAATTCGGGAGACCGGCTGGAGTCCTAAAATTGAAATGGAGGAAGGTTTACGCCGGGAATATGATTATTATTTAAAGATTTTTCACTAATATATGAAAACTATAAAAAGGAAGAAGGCAGTTCCAAAACAAGGGACTGCCTCTGCTGCCTGAATCCAAGCCTTTAACACTATCCGTAATATCTTTTTTGACATATCCAAGTAAAAATCAATTAACTAATCAATTGTTATCTGGTTAAGAACATCCATTTGAGCCTGAAGCAGCACCTCGGCCTTCTTTTTAAAGGTAAATAGCCCGACCTTTATCTCCTCAAGCTTTCCTTTGGCTCTTACAATTTCCTGATTAGCTGTTTCTATAAGCTTACTGGCATTTGCTTCTGCTTCATTTGTGATAAGTCTTGCCTTTTCACATGCATTTACTTTTATTTGTTCACTTGTATGCTGAGCAACCAGAATTGAGTGTTGGAGTGATTCTTCAAGCATTTTATAGTGCTGTATTGCTTCATTTAGTCCGTTTATCCTGTTCTTCATTTCTTCATTTTCTTTTACAACTCTTGAGTAGTCTTCATTAATTAAAGTGAGTAAGTTATCAACCTGTTTTCTGTTATAGCCATCCAGAATCGATCTTTTGAGACAAATACTTCTTAATTCCTCAGGGGTATAATTCATACGTCCCACTCCCAATCTTCTTTCATACTAAATATATATTCTTAAATAATAAATATATTCCGAGAACCGTTTTTGTATGACTCAGATTATTCCTTAACCCATTTTGTCCCTATAGGCATAATGTCTCTGTCCTTAACCGGTATTCTGAAGTTGCTGAAATCTCTTGTGGCAAGCATATCGGATAAAGCTTTAGCCCATAACGGATAGTTTATGTACGCATAGAATCTTGCCCTATCAAGGTACCGAACAATATTTTTGTATAATCTGCTCATTCTTTTTATAAAGGACTCTCCGTAATTATCCAGGAGAATTGCTATATCATAAGCAGGATCACCTATCCCTGACAAACCAAAATCTATAATCCCGCTGATTCGGTTTATATTTTTGTTAAAAATAATATGATATGGAGACAAATCTCCATGAATAAGAGTTGGTTTAAAGTCTATAAACTTTTCATTTTCAAACAGTGGTTTAAAAAGCTGCCTGAAATATTCCTTTGAGTAGCTGTCGCAATATGGGAATACCTTTCTTTCAATTTCCTCACATTTTATCAGCCACTCTTCCTGTGACATAGTCAACTGGCATTCTGCTATTTTATTAAAGCTATCTCCCTTTAAGGGTATGGAATGCAGCTGGTTCAAAAAATCTGCCAATTGTTCTGCAATTATATCCTGTGCCCTGCTTCCCAGCTGCAACAGAGCATTTCTGTACAAGGGCTCTCCTCTTATATAACTGAACCGGCCAATTCCTTTTTCAATAAGTTCAGCCCTCGGTACAGTAATTGACAAATATCTTCCAATGGCATTGATTACATTAACTTCATTATCTATATATCCGACACTCCAATCATACCTTGCAAACTTGAAAACATCCTTTTCATTAACAATAACAATATCTCCATGTTTTCCATCGGTAAAATTGCATTCCATCTTGTCAATTACAATTTGAGGATATTTACTTTTAATATAGCTAAAATACTTAGTTTCCTTGGTATCCATCATACTCCTCCAAAACAATGAATTATAGCCGGGTACTTATACCAATGCTATATAATACGAAATACCTTTGAAAAGTGGAACGAAAATTAAGCAAAAAACTCTCCCCTCATTTTGTCTTTCTCTGTCGAAATATATATTAGAAAGGGAGGTATTACTATGAGAAAAAAATTACATAAAGCATTGGCGATATTCACCGCAATAGCTCTTATATCATCAATGCCCTTTGCAGTATCTGCAAAAAATCAAAATGCAACCGGTAAAAAGGAGGCCAGACTAGAAGCCAAAACCGAGAAAAATAACGTAACAAAGACTGAGAACAAGGCTGATATAAAGGATAAAAATGATAAAAAAAAGACTGAGAAAAGAACAGAAAATAAAGCTGTGAAGGACCCCAATGCTGAAAAGCTTAATAATGTTGATAAAAAGGTAATAAAGATTGAAGTTGATTACAATAAGCTGTCTAAAGAAATGAATTCCTATATAACTGCCAATATTACAACCGGATCGGCAATCACCACAACAGGCTCTGCTGTGTCAACCTCCGGAACTGCAGTTTCAACTACCGGTTCAGCAATAACAATTGGTGGACCTAAAATTAAAGGGTCAAGCCTTAAGGGCTTTGTAAATAGTTACACAGGTAAATTGAACGCATTATCCAATAGAATAAAAGCTGTTGAAAAGAGTTTAGCCTCCATAGAAGCTGACAAAACGAATACTGAGAAATATAGCCAACTTGTAGACAGAATTAATGATCTAAAAAAGAAAATACTGACAGACACAAAATTGTTAAACAGTTTTATCCCTAAAAAATAAGCGTTCTTATTTAATCTAGTCCTTCACCAAAGATGGTAAATCCTCTTTGGTCTGCCCAGCGTGACATAATGTGTCACGCTGGGCCTTTCCTCTTCTGAGTATTTCAATATAATAGTTTTATATTAGTATCAGGCCAGTCTTTAAGGCGCATTACCGTATTTGAAAGGTTTGAATATCCATTCCCAATAAAAAAATCACATTGAGCGGCAAGATAAGTGTCCTTGATTATCTCAACAGTGTCTTTTATCAGTTCTACCCCTTTATGGCGTTTGTTCGGGTAGTCCAGCAGGCAGGTTGCAATTCTCTCCTTAAGGGGTTCTTTTTTACTGCCTGAGTAAATGAGTAAATCATTTTTTCCGTATAGCTTTTTATATTGTGAAAATATTTTCTTTGAGTCTGTGATTAAGAAAAGATGCCTTGCATTATACCTTACAATAAACTGCCATAAGTTTGGTTTGTAATATTCATTAAGGTCATATAACTGGGCCACTTCCTTTACAATTGCATCTCCTCTTACATGAACACCTATAATAGGCTTTTCGTCTCTGAAATTAGGATTGGTATTGATAAATTTCTTTATTTCCTTTAAAATTTCAGGCTTAGGTTTAAGATAGGTATCGAAAAGCCTTCGATATATCTGGTGAGGAGTTTTACCGTATGCCCAATGATCACTTTTTACCCAAGGCAGCAAGGCCCGTATAGGGTAATAGACATCGCTGACTACTACATTGGCATCACTCTTCATAAGGCTTTTTAGATCACGATTTTCCATTTTTAATCGTTCGGTATCTTCAGCCAGTACATTTTCAAATTTCCAAACAGAGGGATAGTAAGTATACTCTACTCTTACAACATCATGAAAGCTGAATTGCGAAACGGGCTCAAAGAATAAGTCAAATGCATTTGTAGTAAGGGATTCACTGTAAAGGCTCTCCATCCCCCAATAAATCACAGGAATCCTGTTTGTCAGCTCAGCTGCCAGGATTTGACATATCACATGATCAACCTCACCCCAGAGGCTGTTACCTAAAGCTTTAATTAGAAGAAATCTATTAGTCGACATAAGTATTAACACCTCCGTAAAATTCAGGATACTCCAACCGGTGGCTCTCTGACTCCAAAATTCTCCTCTTACCCTCAGCCTTTACCCTCTTTTTAGCCAACTTTATCTCTCCCTTCAGATCCCTGTAAAAGAGAACCATATTCTCTTCAGGCCAATCCTTCAGGCGTTTTACGGTATAGGATACATTTGAATAACCATTACCTATAAAGAAATCGCATTTAGCTGCAAGATAAGTATCCTTAATTATTTCTATTCCTTTACGACGCTTTATAGTGTAGTCCTGCAAGTGCGGCGCATCACCCGTGGCATTGATAAGTCCTCTTCTGCAATCAGTATAAACTACTTTGGAACCGTAACGCTCAAGAAAATCATCCACCATTTCCTTGCAATCTGTGAGCAGCAGCAGCTTCTCTATTCTATGTCTGGAGATGAACTCTTTGATTTTCATGTGGTATTGCTTGTTCAGATGTGAGAGATTTTCAACTTCCCGAACCTTATCTCCGCCCCTCATATGAACACCTAGAAGCGGTCTCCCATCTTTCATTTCCTTTACATAGAATTCATCTATTTCCTGGAGAATATCCGGCTTTAACCGAAGGTATTTATCAAACAAACACCGGTAAATCTGATGTGCGTTCATCCCGTAAGCCCAGTGCTCACTTGGAATGAAATTTATTATTGGACGTACAAAGTAGTGAACATCACTTACAATTACATTTGCATCACTGTTTATCATTTCACCCAAATTTCTGTGCGCCCAGGCCACCTTATCCAGATCTTCAATCATAACGTTGCTGAAATTCCATATAGGCGGGTAATAAGTATATTCCGGCCTTACAATATCATGAACCGTGTAGCCGGCTACCGGCTCAAAATAAAGCTCAAAGGCATTTGTTTTGAAGGATTCCCCGTAAAGACTATTAGTTCCCCAATATACTATGGGAATTCTGTTTGTTATTTCAGCAACTAAAAGCTGTCCCATAACATGGTCAACATCAGACCAGAACCCACAGCCCCAGGATTTTATCAACAAAAACCTATCACTTGGCATTTTCAGCACCTCCCAGACCAGGTACCAGCTTACCGAAAATCTTTTTTATTAAGCCAAGTAATATATTTTTATCTTTTCTTATAATCAGCTTTACATTTACCGGATACTTTCTTCTTTTATGAACCCAATAGAGCAGCTTGGTGTTCTTGGAAGGCCAATCCCTCATACGGGTAACAGCCTGTGACAGGTTTGAAAAATCATTTCCGATAAAGAAATCACATTTGGCTGCAATAAATGCATCTTTTATTACTTCAACACCCCGTCTCCTTTTTATCATTGCATTTTCCATATATGAGATTTCCTGATCTGACGATAACCGCTTACAATCTGTAACAACGACTATAGAACCGTACATTTTTGCGTATTCCTCAACAGTTTTCTGACAATCTGTTAGAAGGAATATTTTTTTGATGTTGTATTTTTCAATAATCTTTTTGATCTCCTCATGGTAAAGCTTGTTTGGTTCCTTGTACTTACCCTTTTTAAGATATTTGTAATCCTTATTATCGGGTTTGCTATTCTCCTTCCCGACTTTTCTGTAGACCTTGTTCCAGTATTGATTGTCAAACTTGTCTGTATCTTTGGTATCAAATATTTTCCCTTCATCAGCCCTTCGTACATGGACCGCAAGAATCGGATGACTATCCTTCAGCCAGGAATTGTAATAACCCTGAATCTCCATATCAATATCAGGTTTTATCCTGATATATTTACTGAAAAGATATCGATATACCTGCTCAACGGTCATACCATACACGCTGTGATTTTTCTTTATAAAAGGTATGAGTTCAAAGACATTATAATATACATCCCCTACAACTACATTGGCCTTGCTTCCCAGAATATCTCCCACATTGCGGTATCTCCAGGTATCCTTCGTGTGATCGTCTACCAGCAGATTGTCTGAATCCCATATAGGCGGATAGTATGTGTATTGAGGATTAGTCAGGCTAAATATTGTGTAGCTGTTTATGGGCTCAAAATATAGTTCAAAACCATTTGTATGTACAAATCCATTGTTCAGGCAGTGGGTAGGCCAGTACACCACAGGTATTCTGCCTGTGAGCTCGGCCATAAGCAGCTGTCCCAGTACATGATCTATGTCAGCCCAAAGCATGTAACTATACGTCTTGATAAGTAGAAATCTGTCATTTGCCATGCTTGTTTTTCACCTCAAATTATGGTATACATGATATTTTATGTAATCCATAATTAATATGTGAGAACAAAATATTATTTTTGCAAACTAAAAAGATGACTGCTGATTATTCGGGTTTTATCAAATAATTTTCCGAAATAGTAGAGTATTAGAATTACTGTATAGCATACCGGAAAAGTAAACTGAAGGCCTGACATAATGCATATCAGAAATCCTCCTACTACACTAATTAATAAAGAAAGTATAAGAATCGTCAGACTCTCTACATTTGAATAGCCACCTGCAAGCCTATACAGCTTTATTGTAGACTTGACAGCGATAAAGCTAATAAAAATACATATTGTAAGGGCATAAGAAAAAAACAAATTGATATTGAACCATAACTCGTACTGAGTCGGCATATAGCCAGTGAATCGGTTGGCTTTAAGTATACCTGTTTTAATCAAATTACCGTAGAAATTTAAATCGAAAATATTTTCAGAAGGTATGTATTGATAGGGTATAAAACCTTTGAACCTGACTGCGTAATATATTGCACCCATACTGAGCAGCAGCACAGCAGCTCCTGAAAAAAATACAATAAGTCCGAGCCTGGTTCCGGCGATAACTTCAAACAAGTACCCTCCTTCCATCCTGTTTCTGAAAAAAGCAAAACCGTCTTTAATGTACCTGATGAAGTAGCTTAACAGCATAAGAATTATTAGTACTCCGACAAATAGTATGAATGCTGAAAGAGGCTGTGAAACATATACATTACTATTATAGAAGTCATTTATTTCATAATTGCTGCGGTCAACACCTGTTTTTTTCAGAAATTCAGTTACTTTGTCAGTACCGAAGGTGGCCTCCTGAAACTTTTTATCGCTTATTAAAACTGTGTTTATTGTTCGGCTATTAAAGCCGGCAACACTCTCAAAAGGAATATATATTCTTTCAGCGCCGTCTGAATAGAGAATCGAAAAGGGGGTAACTTCTTTCTTATATACACCTACAATAGTGTACGTTACCTCCCCAATTGACACTTTATTTCCCAGAACCCTATTAGTCATGAAAAGCCTTAATGCAAGACTATCACTGATTACGGCAACTTTTTTGCCTAATTCATGCTGCTCTTTACTCAGGAAGGTACCCTGAAGCATATGTATATCTATAAAATCTATAAGATTCTCTCCGCAAAGTACCGTATCTACTGTGTACCCGGAATTTCCAGTCTTTATATAGGCCTCCGTTTCATTCAAATAGGAGACCCTTTCAAGTTGGTAGTTTACCATGTTCTGAATCTGTTTGTACTTTATTGTCCTATTGTCAGCAGCTTTTACACTATTTATATTAATCTCAAATCTTCCGCCGTATCTCTTTTCATAGTCAGCCTGGAATCCTGCAACCACACTGTTTAGCAAAAAGACTAAACAAAACAAAATCGACATACTAGTAATCAGCTTTTTTATGGAGTATCGCTTTAATTCATTTGACACATTTGTCTCGTTCAATCCACTCACCTCAATTTAACCTGAAGCCCATTTGAAAGAGCTTTAGTACTGAACTTAACTATTTTTTCATCTCCGTTGAGCCCTACTCCCGTTATTGCACTATAGAAATCGTCCTCCTCAGCAACGGTTACCTCCTGTTTTGTAACATACATTTCCTTTCCCAGAACTCCATCTCTCTCTTTCAGAATATATATGTACTTTTTCCCGCCCTCATCAATAATACTGCTTTTATGTACAAGAGTATCGTACTGTCTGCTTTCTTTTCGCACTGATACATTCAACGTCTGTCCTATTTCCAGCTTATCTTCCTCATCATTTATATAAGCAGTAAATTCATATAGATTTTCTTTCGGCAGGTACTTCTTCTCTTTAACTTTCTCACTAAAACTTAATCTTTCTTCGTTTGATGTATAGAACTCCACAGAATCTCCAACTTTTATTTTACTTGCGGGTTTAATATCCATGGTCCACCTAGCTGCAACTCCTGACTGCTTTTTTACTATTTCAAAGAGGATCTGTCCGTTGCTTGCGGTAGCTCCGCTCTGGATGGGTATACTTTTTACTGTGCCGTCCACAGCAGCTTTTAGTACTCCATCTGAAGGTACATTCTTTTTCATTTTTTGCAACTCCAGTTTGCTGACTTCCAGCTCTGCTTCCTTCTCAGCCAGATCTATACTGTAATTGTCACCGGCTTTGATGCTTTCGTCCTCTTTCTGCTTTAACATACGCTGCTTTTTTTCATACTCCGCTTTTGCCTCTTCCAGCTTGTCCTGTGCCTCATTCACACTTGCCATGGCAACTGCATCCATGGCATATAGTTCCTTTTGGTCCTTAAGTTCCTTTTCAGCTTTTTGGACAGCCTTATATGCTGCATCACAATCAGCTCTGTACTGTTCAATATCTATAGTCTGAAATCCGTTTTTATATTTCTTCAGGTCATTTTCAAGCTTTATGATGTTGAGTTCGGCCTTCTTCAATTCAAGCTGAATATCCTGTGCGTCAACTATAGCCAGTGTTGTTCCGGAAGTAACCTCCTGTCCCTCCTGAACCTCAACACTTTTCAGCCTCCAATTGCCATATGCGTAAACAGTCTCAACACTTACGGGATAAACTTCTCCCTCGGCAGTAATTTCATTTGCAAGTACCCCCGCAGAGGGAGTGTCACATTCCACCTCCGGTAGCAGAAAATTATTTATAGTGCTGGAAAAGAACGTCAGCACCACGATAATACATATAAAAATTACTGCAGCCTTTCGGATTACTTTTTTTCTATTTATTAACTGCTTTTCAGTTTGAATGTTTTCCATTTTACCTCCACCACCCCAAAATATATCAAATTAATTTACATTTTTACTTTTTACTTGATTCCCGACAATTCTATTCCCTCAATTAAGTAATTCTCTCCATATAAAAATATAAGTAATGTTGGCACCATGTACAGTATCCCACAGGCAAAGGCAATACCTATTTCCTGGCTGTTTATTCTGGACAGAAATATAGACAGAGGGTGCATGGTTTCATCCTTCAAAAAAATAAGGGGCTGCTCAACCATGTTCCAGTTGTCTATGAAAACCAATATGGCCAGCGAAGCCGTTGCACCCTTGCATTGGGGCAGCAAAATTGAGGAAAAGGCTCTCCAATACCCTGCACCGTCTATTTTGGCGGCTTCGCAATAATCATCAGGTATATTTATCATAAACTGTCTCAGCAGGAATACCCCGAAGGTGGAAAATACTCCCGGCAAAATTATTGCCCAATAAGTTCCCATCAAGTTTATCTTATCCAGAATGATATAGTTGGGTACAAGAGTTACCTGAAAGGGCATCATCATTACTATTATGTATAAAAAGAATATTCTATCGCTAAAGGGGAATTTCAGCTTTGCAAAAGCGTAGGCTGCCATTGTTGCCACAATAATTTGTCCCAGCATAATGGGTAAAGTAACTGCAACGGAATTCCAGAACATAAAAAGGAATCTTGGCTTTCTTAGCAGTACGTTGTAATACTGCATAAAGCTGACCTCATCTGGTATCAACGAAAAAGTTAATTCGGGTTTTTCACCCTCCTCTACAGCTTTCTCACTTATAGCACTATAGTTCTGCATTACTTCATGGCTTGACATGAACGAGTTGGAAAGCATATATATTACAGGAAACAGAAGTGCTCCAGAAACACAAATTATTATCAGGTATTTTGCGAACCTTTTTATTTTGTCAGCAGGTTTGACTAAAACAGTATTTAATCTGTTCATGTTACATGCTCCTTCCGAATCTGGCTTCTATTTTAAACAGTATCAGTACCAGCAGGGCTATTACAATGGCCATAATAAAAGCTGCTGTTGTCAGTCTCTGATAGGATAAATTCATGAAATTATTATTCATAAAGTGCTGAAGCATGTAGATTTTAAGATTTGGATAGCTGCCTGCAAGTAAGTAGGCTTCCCTGAACACCTTAAAGGAATTTACAATGGACATCATAAAAACGAAAAAGCCTGTAGGGATCATAAACGGAATTGTTATGGCTTTCATACAGGCAAGGTGACCTGCTCCGTCAATTCTGGCTGATTCGTAATATTCCTTTGGTATGTTGTTTAAACCTGCCAGGAACAGTATTACATTATAGCCGCAATTCTTCCAGAGATATAACAGAACCAGCACCCACATTGACTTGTCGCTTCTTATCCAGTCAATGCTCCCTTCAGCTCCAAGTTTAATTAAGATATTATTAATAATACCATACTCATTAAACAGGATATTCCACACCAGTATCACAGATGCAACAGGTATTACCAGCGGGAGTATGAAAAAGCTTCTGAATATGGGCAAACCTTTAATTTGGCTGTTAAGGAGTAATGATAGAGAAAATGATAAAAGCATAATAAGTGGAACACTTATTGAATTAAAAATAACGGTGTTCCATGATGCCAGCCTGAAGGAATTACTGTTAAAAAGATCTATAAAATTTTGAAAACCAACGAAATCAGCTCCCCCTATCCCCTGTGTAAAACAGTAGTACAGGCTGATTACAAAGGGTACTGCCAGGAATATGGCAAACCCGGCCAGACTGGGAAGCGCAAATAAGAAACCGGCAAAGGCTTGTCTTGTTTTTAGTTTTGTATGTAACACTTTCATTTCTCTTCCTCTTAATTTGCAATAGGCTCATTACGTATGAATAATTATATGAATTCCATAACATTGTTTTGCCATAACAATTATATAATACCTTTATAGGCATTTCCACGCTTTTATGTGAATAATTGTTAATAAACAATAAACTTTATAAAAAAAAGTTACATATCAGACCGGTGAACCCCTCGATATGCAACCTTTACTTTATGTGTTTTTGTCTAATTAAATAAGTAGAGCCTTCCAATAATGTAGCTCTGACATTACGCGTTATTAATATTTAACATCAAATCATATATCGCATACCCTGCAAACCCTAGAATAAGTAAGAAAATACCCACAGCATAAAGCCCCCATGCAGTATGACTGTTGAAAGGATTGACTTTTTTCTTCTCCTCATCAAACATTCTTTTGTATTTTTCTCTTCGCTCCCACCAATTATATACGCAAAAGCACAATAATAGCACTGCAGCAAACAAACCGAAAACAATTTTCCCCATAATCACTCTCCATCTCATAAAATATCTTTGCTATCCCGACAGCAAGAAAATTCGCTACGCTCAATTGTTCCTATACGTTTAACTAAGATAACTCTTCGGGATATTTTTCCAATACTATATTATCATATATATTTAATTAAGTCTTATAAAACCTCTTTTAGAAATTTCCCTGTTAGGGAGGCTTTCACCTTTGCCACCTGCTCAGGTGTGCCTTCGGCTACAACAAAACCTCCCCCGCTGCCACCTTCCGGCCCCATATCAATAATGTAGTCTGCAGACTTTATCACATCCAGATGATGCTCGATAACCACAACCGTATGTCCGTTGTCTACAAGCTTAACCATGCAGTCGATAAGCTTCTGAATATCCGACAGGTGAAGCCCGGTGGTAGGCTCATCAAGTATATACAGATTATGGGCACCTCTCTTTATCTTGGATAATTCATAGGCCAGCTTGACTCTTTGTGCCTCCCCACCGGATAGGGTTGTAGAGCTCTGACCAAGTGTCATATATCCCAGACCTAACTCATTGATGATTTGCAGTTTATGTTTCAGGTATTTGTTATCCTTAAAGAAGTCCAGCGCCTCTTCTGCTGTCATCTCCAGTACATCAGCTATACTTTTTTGTTTGTACTTTATTTCTAAGCCTTCATCTGAGAAACGCCTTCCTTTGCAGACAGGACAAATAGTTTCGATATCGGCCATGAATTGAAGGTTTGTAACTATTATTCCATCTCCTGCACAATGCTCACACCGTGTACCATTTGCATGAGTAAGGCTGAAATCGATTTCACTATATCCTCGGTTAACAGCCTCGGGCAGCCTGGCGAAAATTTCACGTATTTTATCGTAAATGCCTATGTAAGTGGCAGGATTTGATTTACTGTTCCTTCCAATGGGAGATTGGTCGATGTTTATGACATTGTTAAGCAGTTCAGCTCCAAAAAGGAAATCATGCTCTCCTGAAACAATTCTTGCTCCTGTTTTATTCACCTTTAGCTGCTTATACAGTATTTCATTAATCAATGAACTCTTTCCGGAGCCTGAAACACCTGTAATGCAGATAAATACACCAAGAGGGATATCAATGTCTACATTTTTAAGGTTATTTTCACGGGCTCCCTGAATAGATAGAAAGTGGTCTCCCAGGTTCCTTCTTGTTTCAGGTACCGGTATTGATGCTGCGCCGGATAAATATTTACCGGTTACAGATACCTCCGAATTCATTACATCCTCCAGTGTTCCGCTGGCTACTATATTACCTCCGTGGACACCCGGCCCCGGTCCGATTTCGATAATGTGATCAGCACTTCTTATTGTATCTGTATCATGTTCCACGACAATAACGGTATTTCCTATATCCCGCAGCTTTTTCATGGTATCTATAACCTTTTGGGTATCCCTGGGGTGAAGACCAATACTGGGCTCATCCATTACATACAGCATACCCATTAGTTCACTGCTGATCTGAGTAGACATTTTTATTCTCTGCATCTCTCCGCCCGATATACTGTCGCTTCTTCTGGATAGGTTTATATAATGTAGTCCTATATTTATCAGCAGCTCCAATCTTGAGCTTATTTCCCGGATTACCGACTCACCTACCTCCCTTATATCCTCCTCAAAGGTCAACGACTTAAGAAAGTCCAGAAGCTCAGGAAGCTGCATTCTACTCATTTCATCGATATTCTTTCCTCCGACAGTTACATGAAGCCTTTGTTTCTTAAGTCTGGCACCGTTACATTCCGGGCAGACCTTTTCTATCATACATTCCTTGATGAAGTTTGGTTCAAAGGCTTCGCTTGTTGAAGTTTTCCTGATATAGTGCTTATACCAGCTTTCCAGCTCGTTTACAAACCCTGCAAAAGGTCTAGCCCTTCCAGTTATCCAGTTCTTTTTTGTGGAATAGGGTGGCTGCAGCATCTCGACCAGCTCACCTTTTGAACCATAGAACAAAAGCTCGTGTATCTCCTTCGGGAGATCTCTAAACGGAGTATCCAGACTGAAATTGTATTGCTGGGACAAACTGTACATAATTACCGACCTATAGCTATCCTTGCTGTTAGGGCTGAAAACTGTATTTTTAAGGGCCCCCCTGTTTATACTTTTTTCCGGTGAAACAATTAAAAATCTAGGCTCCACAACATATGACATCCCCACTCCAAGACAGGTGTGACATCCACTTGCCGGTGTATTGAAGGAGAAATGGAAGGGCTGCATTTC
>JAEYNI010000276.1 GCA_023412635.1 Bacillota bacterium | reverse complement strand
TAGCTGACGATATAAGAGCAATGCCTATGGGCATGTTCACCATACTATCAGAGGATGGCGGGGGCATATCAGGTGGGCAAAAGCAGAGATTGATGATTGCCAGAGCATTGGCAAACAATCCTCAAATTATAATGTTTGATGAAGCAACAAGTGCTTTAGACAATACAACACAGGCTATAGTCGTAGAAACATTAAGCAAAATGTCAAATACGCGAATTGTCATAGCACATAGACTATCTACAATAATCAACTGTGACAGGATCATTGTATTAGACCGGGGGAGGATTGTGGAAGAAGGAAATTATAAAGAACTTATGGAGAAGCAAGGCCTATTTGCTAAGATGGCCAAAAGACAAATTGCATAAAAGTGCGAAGCAAAGTTTAATGCAAGCATCGATGTTCTTCGCACAGCGAAAAGCCACTACGTGTCTTTTCATTACTTATTTATGTACGCGCTATGCGCGTAGATGGGAGATAAAATGAAGAAAAAGATACTGTTTGCACTGATTGTAAGTATAACAGTAGCAGGTTTACTTGCATTAACATCAATACTTAATATTGTATCGTTTAACAACAACTACACTCAATCTACTGCAGCAAATAATGCCATTGTAACATCAGGGGTTGTAAACAAGCTGGAGTATTCACTGAAATATGGAAAGTCACTACAAAATTATTATGGAATAGAGGACTTGTTTGATCAGGTAAAAAATCTTTGTAATTATGTTGATGATGCATATATCGTAGGCATTGATAGTGAAAAGCTATATGAAAATTCATATAACGGTTCAGAGTTTATTAAACCCGATGAATTGGATGACCAGGTAGAAAATCTAGGTAAAGCCGCAAGTTTTTTAACTTGGACAGATAATGATACTCAGCATATTTTAATACCTATTAGCGATAGCACCGGATATATAGTCGCTGGATTTGGTATTTCATATAACAACGAAATCGTATCACAGAATACTCAGCAATATATTTCAAGTATATTATTTTACACAATAATAGCTGTTATTGTAGCAATTATATTGTTTATACTTCTGTTTTTTGTGATTAAGCATGACTTTGGTTTTAAGAAATTACTTTTAATAGTTATACCAATTATAGTTGCTTCAAACTTGTTTTTAGGTGTTACTTCATTTAATACATATCGAGCTGGTTATACAGCCCTTACAAAACAAACGGCAGATATATTCAGTGTTAAGATTGAAGGAGATATAAAAAGTGTAGTAGACCAGGGAATTAACTACTCTGAATTAAATGAAATGGACGAATACTTTAATGATGTTATTAAAAACACTAATCAAATCAGCAGCATTGTATTAAAGCCCATTGGGGAGAAGTCTATTTCATCTACAAAGAGCAGTTCCAGATTGTACTCCGATGATATTCTTCATACCTATTCCTTTGAACCTGATAGAGCTGGTAATGCAATGGAATTGCGTATAGAGGTATCTGAAATTTACCTGAAGGAGAAATTAAATGCCATAATCGTAGAAATTTTGGTGGCTATTGTTACATCACTAATGATAGCAGCTGAAGTTATTATATTTATTGTTGCTTTGCTTACAGGTCTTAAAGGAATATTGAAAAAGAAAAAACTGCTTGTAACCAAGAACATTGATGAGGATATACAGCCGCTTGGGACCATCAGAGGACTATTCTTCTTCTTTGCTATGTTCCAGTATATGGCCATGGCCTTTATCCCTATAGTAATGGCGTCAATCTACAAGCCAATATTCGGGCTGCCATATGAAATAGCCATGAGTATACCTATAACTGCACAAATTTTAACCTCAATTTTTTCAGCCTGGATCTGTGGCAGAATTGTAGATAAAAGAGGTTGGAGACCTGTTGCCATAACAGGGATTTTGATAATGGTATGTGGTACAGTAGTTGCAGCCGTGGCAAAAGAGCCTATGTTATTCATAGTTGCACAGATAATAATGGGCTTGGGCTTGGGTTGTGCAAAGACCTCATTTGATATATTCAGTGTACTTACTCCGTCATCACAAAAACTGGAAGAATATACTTCAAGTATTAATGCAGGCTTAATAGTTGGAATGAGCTGTTCTGCGGCAATTGGTGCGATAATAGCAGATGTTTTTGGATTCTCGGGAGCATTTTTAGTAATGGGAGGCTTTGGATTACTTGTAGTAGCTCTCATCCTTCTATTTGCTGTAAATGTCCGTCCTGGTAGAGTCGCAAAGGCCACTGAGGATGATGCAGCTGAAGAAAAAAGTACGAAATTTAGATTCGATAGTAAATTTCTTACCTATATATTATTCCTTGTAGTACCGTACTTCTTTATATCTATGTACTTAGACTATTTCTTTCCTGTATATGCAGATGCGAAAGGGATGTCTACGGCAAGTATAGGACATATATTCCTTCTATATGGTATTTCAACTTCATATATAGGAGCGTTTTTATGTAACTTCCTGTCAAAGAAAATAAAAACTATTGTACTAATGTCTTCATTGTTGGCTCTGCTGGGAGTTGGCATGGGCTGGTTTGCATTAAGTGATAGTATCGTATATGCTATAGCACTTGTTTTAATGATAGCAGTAATTGACGGAATTATGCCAAGCTTACAATACAGATATGTATATACACTTGAGATATCAAAGAAAATTGGGATCAGTAGAATTATCGGTATTGAGGGCGCATTCAGCAGCGCAATTCGTGGTGTTGCCCCAGTTGTATTCGGGTTTGTAATGATGTACGGAAATAGAGGCCTATTAGTTACCGGCGTAATCGTAGTTGCCGTTGCCATTTCATTCCTGTTTATTAACAAATTTTCTAGCAAGGGGGTAATAAGTGATGAAAAAACGATTGGTATGTAGTCTTTTGACCCTATTAATATTATCAGTAACATTAACGTCTACGCTGATAGCATCAGGTAATACTACAAACACTGACAAAGTTTTAAATATAGGCTATTGCGAAGGAGAGTCATATTATGAATTCGATTATGCCTTATACAATCTCATATTTGGACTTGAGGAGTACGGACTTATAAAGGATTTACCTGAAGGTATGCCTGTTGAATCCAACAGTAGGGTTATATGGGAATGGATTTGTTCTCAAAATCAAGAGGGTTGGGATGTAAGATTTGTTGAGGATGCTTTCTTTTCACTAACAGACAGTGAATATGGACATATGGAAGAATCACAGATAGTTGAATACATAGACCAAAGAGTAACAAAAAGTAATGTAAGTCTAATGATTTCAATGGGCACAACAGCAGGATTGACGACTAAAGCACTATCAAGTGGAATACCAATGATGTGCTTTGCGGCGGCAGATCCGGTAAAGTCAGGTATTGTAGCCAAGGCACAACAATCAGATACGCCTAATGTCTGGGCACAAATTGATTCAGAAGGATTTAAGCGAACAATAAAGGTTATGAATGATATATTTCAACCTAAAAAAATAGGTACTGTTTATGCCAACTCGGAAGATGCTTACATATATAGTGGTGTGGATGTATTGGACGAATTTGGAGAAGAAAACAACATCGAAATTGTCAGAGAGTTTGTTGAAGACCCGGAAACAGATGATGAGTACGACGCTTATTTAAGTAATTTAAAGAAGGCTTATGAAAAATTGGCAAAAGAAATTGATTTATTTGTGTTGACTACCTCCTTGGTTGATGGGGACGATTTTAAAGATATATTAAAACCTTTTTATGATGCAAAGGTACCAGTATATTCAATAAACAGTACAGAAGATGTTAAATTTGGGGCTTTACTGGCAGCGGAATCAGCAGATTACAAGAACGTAGGACGTTTTGGCGCAGATATGATAAAGCGTTATGCTGACGGAGAAAAGCTGGAGACTTTACCGCAAATATATCAAACTGCTCCATTCCTGGTAATAAATTATGATGTGGCAAGGAAGATAGGCTACAAGCCACCCTTTAATTTGTTGCTTTCAGCCAACAAAATATATATTGAAAATGAGTAATTAGTAAGCAATATTTATTGCCTATTAATATAAAACTATCCAAAAAACTTGTTAAGAAAGGATGAGAGAAATGACAAAAATTGAAAACTCAAAAGAAAAGTTGAATGAAGATGGAGTAAAAAAAGAAATCATCAATGGAGGTATTGCAGAAGAATTGGATATTGATACTCTCAACGAAGTGACTGGCGGAGCATTGAGAAGCACTATCAGAACACCTACAGATGATATCAGCGGAGATACAAAAGCAAAAATATAGTTGTAAGCTGCTTTTTTAGAGAGTGTAATATAGTTTTGAAAAGGGGGTAATGGGATTTAATGAGAATCAAGATGAGAAAAATAATAGCCATAAT
>JAEYNI010000241.1 GCA_023412635.1 Bacillota bacterium | reverse complement strand
TTTCCACCAAAAGTTTCTCCAAAGGAACAGCTTCTACAACTTCAATTGTTTTTCTGGCATTTTTAAAGGTAACAGGACCACCTATAGCAATATATAGATTCAGCTTGATCATGTCCAAGGCCATCTGGGCGCTACCGCTGAAGCAATGAAATATTCCTCCCACTTGCTTTGCATTGGTCTTCTTAAGTATATTTATTGTGTCCTCATGGGCATCCCTGTCATGAATAATAATTGGCAGCCTTAATTCCTTTGCAATTTCTATCTGCCTTTCAAACCAGTATTTTTGGATATCTCTCGGTGAATTGTCGTAATAGTAATCCAGACCGATTTCACCAATAGCTACAACTTTCTCTTTTTTAGACAGGATCCTTATATTGTTTATTAAATCTTCGTTCATTTTATCTGCATCATGAGGATGTATTCCGAGTGCAGCATAAATGAACGGATATTTATCGGATAGTTCAATACAAGCCTCAAGGGATTCGGGACTTGCACCGGCATTTAATATATATGAGATTCCATCCTGATGAAGCTGCTTTAACAAAGCATCTCTATCTTCGTCAAAGCGTTCATCATCATAGTGTGCATGTGTGTCAAAAATCAAATTATCACCTCACCTGTGCTCCGCTCGGCATGTCCTTATCCAAGGTTACCAGGGACAATCCGTTTTCATCTGAAGCCGCAAGTATCATGCCTTGGGATTCAATACCTCTGAGCTTTGCAGGTTTAAGGTTTGCTACTAGTATCAAAGTCTTTCCTACCATTTCTTCAGGTGTGTAGTATTTTGCTATACCAGATACAACCTGTCTGACCTCGCTACCAACCTGCAGCTGCATTTTTAACAGTTTATCGGCCTTTTCAACCTTTTCGGCCTCCAGCACTTTTGCAACCCTGAGTTCTACCTTGGCAAAATCGTCAATGGTTATCAGGTTGGCATTAGTTTCGTCTTCAGCCTGCTCGGCAGTCTGTTTTTCAGCTCCTTGAGCTTTATCTGCCTTACTGGATTTCTGTGCTTCTTTTGGCTTTTCAGCTTCGACAGCCTTGGTAGGCTCTGAGGCCTTTTCCGCCATTTTCTCAATCTCTTCGAGTTCCTTTTTCAAATCTATTCTAGGGAAGATAACTTCTCCCTTATTTACACTTGCTCCTACAGGATATACTCCCCATTCCTTAGCTTTTTCCCATTCTACGAGACTCTTGTCGGTTATACCCAGCTGGCTCCAAATTTTTTCAGGTGTTTCAGGCATAAAAGGTTGTATAAGAACTGCAATAATTCTTAAGCTTTCGGCAAGATTGTACATTACCTGAGCCAGTCTAGGATTGTTTGCTTCATCCTTCGCCAAAACCCAGGGCATTGTTTCATCAATATATTTATTTGTTCTTGACACCGCTCTCCATATTTCGGTCAGTGCGGTACTAAACTGCAGTCTATCCAAAAGTTCTTCCACTTTTCCGGGAGTTTCTCTTACAAGTCCTATAAGCTCGCTGTCAAATTCACCCGAAGCTCTATTTGCAGGAATTGATCCTCCAAAGTATTTATCTATCATGGCCACAGTTCTGCTTACCAGATTTCCAAGGTCATTTGCCAAATCCGAATTTATCCGGTTTATAAGTGCTTCATTAGAGAATACACCGTCTGATCCGAAAGGAACTTCTCTAAGCAGGAAGTACCTAATTGCGTCCAGTCCGTATTTATCTACCAATATCTGAGGGTCAACAACATTACCCTTTGATTTTGACATTTTACCGCCTTCAAGAAGCAACCAGCCATGTCCGTATACCTGCTTCGGAAGAGGTAGATCGAGGGCCATAAGCATTGCAGGCCAAATTATTGTGTGGAATCTTACTATTTCCTTTCCAACAAGGTGAACATCAGCAGGCCAATATTTTTCGAAAAGAGAATCATCCTGTGCCGAGTAACCTAGCGCAGTAATATAATTGGACAATGCATCTATCCATACATATACCACATGCTTTTCATCGAAGGATACCGGAACACCCCAGTTGAAGGTGGTTCTGGATACGGCAATATCCTCAAGCCCCGGTCTCAGGAAGTTGTTGAGCATTTCATTCTGGCGTGAAACAGGCTGAATAAAATCAGGATTTTCCTCAATATGCTTTATAAGTCTGTCCTGATATTTTGAAAGTCTGAAGAAATAGCTTTCCTCTTTTGTGAGTTCTACTTCACGTCCGCAGTCAGGGCATTTTCCGTCCACCAACTGAGTTTTTGTCCAGAAGGATTCGCAAGGGGTACAGTACCAGCCTTCGTATTCACTTTTGTAAATGTCTCCCTGATCGTACAGCTTTTTAAATATTTTCTGAACAGCTTCCACATGCTCGTCGTCAGTTGTTCTTATAAATTTGTCATTGGTTATCTTCATTAGTTTCCAAAGGTCCTTGATACCTGAAACAATTTCATCAACATACTGCTTTGGTGTTATTCCCTTTTCTTCGGCTTTTCTCTGAATTTTTTGACCATGTTCATCAGTTCCGGTCAAAAACATTACATCGTAGCCTTTCAGTCTCTTGTATCTGGATACTGCATCGGCCGCAACAGTTGTATATGAATGTCCTATGTGTAGCTTTCCACTTGGGTAATAGATAGGTGTTGAAATATAATAGGTTTTTTTAGACATGTTTCCTCCTCATTTGTCAACAATAATTGCAATGTATGCAAAAATAGATATTAATTTTATTATTGTTTTATATAAATAATTGTTCCCTAACATGGTATAATTTTATAGGTAGTACTCATTACTACTATACATATTTGTTTTCATTTTTTCAAGGAGAATATTTCTAGAGCAGCCTGGGGTCAGAAGTCCGCTTTTTGTAGACAGTAGTCGGTAGTTGGAAGCAGGATAATAGGTTTTAGAAAAAACGAAAGGTTTTTCCAATATGATTAGTATTATAAAAGGTTTAGGATATTACCGGATTTTTAACAAATACATCTACCCCGTGGTAGATAAGAGACTCATAGAATGTCACAAATATTCGAAACGTATAAAAAAGCTATCCATCAAATCAGCTTCCCGGGAGGCTCTTGAGAAAAACAGGTTTGATGCAGCAGTTTCCTCCATATGCATGCTATATCCTGATATAAATGTCCCCACTGCTGCAGATGTGGTTTTTTCGTTTCAGGCTATCGTCCAATACCTTAACACACTATGCTCACGAAATTCTACCTGTACTGAAGCCTTTGTCAGAGTGATATTTTCCTCATTAAAAGATGCCTTGAATCTGCGAAGTGATTCATATGAAGACTACTTCACCTTTTTCCCGTCCAAGGATGACAACGGCTATTTGACGATACTTGTAGAAAAGTGCCGGCAGAAGGTGTTATCGCTTCCGTCCTACAATGTAGTACGTGATCAGCTATCGGCCTTTCTGGCACTTTTCATTGATTTGCAGGTCACAAAGTTCTCCTCAGATGACAATACCAAGGAAGTAAACTTAATTAAATGGAGTTCTGCCCATGGTCAGAAGTACCCTGACCTATCAAGCTGGGAATTCTGCATGGCAATTGATTCCACATTAAGTATTCAGCTTTTGCTTTCCTTAGCCACTGTTCCCGACCTGACCGAGCAAAACGCTGAAACCTTGAATAATTCATTCTTTCCGTGGGTCTGTTGCATCCATAAGATTCTGGAGGGCTACATTAATTATAATGATGATTTATACTCCGGTAATATAAACTACGATTTTTATTATGAAAATTTAAAGGAATATGAGGAAAGGCTGATTTTCTTTATCAATAAAGCCTCAAAGCTTAAGGCATCAAACTCCAGATATATAAATACAGCTGTTAAAATTCTATTGAGTATATACATTACGCACCCCAAGGCAAGTGAGGGTATGAACAGTATAACAAGCAAAGCTCTGTCAAAGGCTGGCGGAAGAAGAATGTTTATTTTTACTACTGTAATAAACCTGCTCAGGACAAAAAAGTATTTTTAGCTATCCGAAAATAAAACGACAAGCCCATAGTGATGCAATTACACTGATAATGTCAGCCATTATTGCCGCTATCAAAGTGTATCTAATGTTTTTCACACCAACCGAGCCATAGTAAACTGCCAGTGTATAAAAAATCGTCTCTGTAGACCCCATCATAGTGGCCGCTACACGGCCTTCGTATGTGTCAGGCCCAAAGGCTTTGATAATCTCAGTAACAAAAGCAAAGGAGGCACTCCCTGAGATAGGCCTAAGCAATGCAAGCGGTGCAACTTCAGGTGGCATCCCCAGCAGATCGATCACCGGACGCAGTAAAAGTATGAGCAGGTCAAGGGCCCCCGAGGCCTTGAAAACTCCTACTGCAACTAATAGTCCCACGAGAGATGGTATTATTTTTATAACAGTTTCTATACCTTCCTTGGCACCGTCTATAAATAAATCGTATGCTTTAACTTTCTTTAATACTGCTGCAAGTATTATTATAATGAAGATTGCCGGTATGGCGTAATCTGATACCTGTCTTATTATCCCCATAGTTTATAACTCCATTGTCCTAAAACTTTACACCGCTCTCAGGGCATTAGGCTGTTGCTGCCTTTATCATTTCCTGCTTGAGCCTTCGAACTACCGGCTTCTGTCTACTGACTACTGCCTGACGTCATCACTCCACACCTTAGATAAAAGCTTTGCCGCAATTATCCCCATTATTGTTGCACAAACTGATGCAATCCATATGCAGACAATTATTTCGGCAGGTTTTTTTGAGCCCTCAGCTGTACGCAGCGCTATGATACTGGCAGGTACCAGCTGTATTGCGGCCGTATTCATAACCAGGAACATACACATGGAATCAGTCGCGGTTTTCTTATCCTTATTCAGTGTCTGCAGTTCATTCATAGCCTTGATTCCCAATGGAGTAGCTGCATTTCCCAACCCCAGGAAATTGGCAACCAGGTTCATTACTATAGCTCCCAATGCCGGGTGGTCCTTTGGTATTCCAGGATACAGAAAAGTCATAACAGGTCTCACAATTCTGCTGATACCTGTAACTAAGCCACTTTTTTCGGCCACTTTCATCAATCCCGTCCAAAGGCACATTACTCCAAGAAGTCCTATGCACACAGCTACAGCTGATTGAGCAGAATCCATCGCAGCCTTTGTAACCTGGTCAATTCTCCCGTTTATTATCCCCACTGTAAAACCTATAAGAAGTAATCCCATCCAAATATAATTTAGCATATTCACCTCTAAACTTAGGAAAACCCTTTTATAACCCATAAGTAAACAAGGGTTTTCTGTTGTATAAACTTTTCTTACCATTGCCTCGTTATTATATATGTGGACAGAGTCCCGATTATGTTCAACCTGGTGAATACATATTATTAGAAATCATTTGAAGATAAGACCTGTAATTATACTTCTTTTCAGTATGGAGTAAACACCTCCCGATATAGGAATATTAGTACAGGCAACCAGCAATGCCCATATAAAGTAGTTCTATCCCTGTATTCGCCTGCTTTTAATGTCGAATTTCCACTGAATATTGTGTCGAATTATTGTCGAAATCTCAGTGTTTTCGCCTCCAATTTCCCAGTATTATTTTTCTAGCTTTGTAATTTTATTTTACTGAAATTTTGTTAACAAATTTGCAATATTATTAATCTGTATATAGCTAATTGTCAAAACCCTTAATCCATGAGCGTCCTAATATTATCTTACCCATTATTTTTTTATAATTTTTTTGAAAATGAGCGTTGACGTTTATTGGAATTTATGGTATTATAATAACGAAGTTTGTCGAAATATGAAGTGAATTATCGAGGAGGATATTATATGAAGTCTACAGGTATTGTTAGAAAAGTTGATGAATTAGGAAGAGTTGTTCTCCCTATAGAATTACGCAGAACTTTTGATATTGCAGAAAAAGATGCATTGGAAATCTACGTTGATGAGTCTACTATTATTTTGAAGAAGTACGAGCCAGCATGTATCTTCTGTGGAAATGCTAAAGATGTACAGGTTTACAAAGGTAAGAACATATGCCCTGACTGTATGAGAGAATTAAAGAAATAGTATCTACTTAAAAAAAATAAAAAGAGCATCTGCTCTTTTTATTTTTTTATTTTATCTTTCAAAATGTCAATCTAAAATCTACCGGACTATTTAATGGTGGAATAGTCTGATCCCCGTCATAGCCATTACCATATTATATTCATTACATGCATCTATAACAATGTCATCTCTTAGTGATCCGCCGGCCTGTACTATGTACTTTACTCCGCTCTTAAATGCCCGGTCAATATTATCTCTGAAGGGAAAAAATGCATCCGAACCCAATGTTATGTTTTTCAAGCCTTCAAGCCACTTTTCCTTATCGTTTTCTGTTAGTCTGTCGGGAACTATTTCAAGGACACCCTTTAACATGTTTAACTCATAGGATGTAACATCGTTTCTGACAAAAAGGTCTATAGCATTATCGCGTTCAGGTCTTCCAATACCTTCTTTAAATTGAAGATTCAATACTCTTGGATGCTGCTTTAAATACCAGAGATCTGCCTTATCTCCCGCAAGTCTTGTGCAGTGTATCCTTGATTGCTGACCAGCTCCGCATCCTATCACCTGCCCGTTTGATACATAACAGACAGAATTAGATTGGGTATACTTAAGGGTTATCATTGCCAAAATCATATCTCTTTTTGAAATGTCAGGCAGCTCCTTGTTTTCAGTTACTATGTTCTTAATATCTTCATAACCTGGAATATAATTATTTCGTTTCTGAACAAATTCAACTCCGAATATCTGACGGGTTTCCATTTCTTCAGGTTCAAATGCGGGGTCGATTTCAATAATGTTATATTTTCCGCCTTTCTTTTGTTTAAGAATTTCCAGGGCTTCCTGAGTATATCCCGGTGCTATTACACCGTCAGAAACTTCTCTTTTTAGAAACAATGCTGTTGGTCTGTCAACAATATCACTCAGTGCCGCCCAATCTCCATAAGAAGATACTCTGTCTGCACCTCTTGCGCGGACATATGCTGAAGCAAGCGGGGATAACTCAATATCCTCAACAAAATATGCCGATCTGAGCTGATCGTCCAGAGGTACGCCTATTGCAGCACCTGCAGGGCTGACATGTTTAAATGAGGCAGCGGCAGGCATGCCTACAGCACTTTTTAATTCCTTAACAAGCTGCCATGAGTTCAGGGCATCCATTAAATTTATGTACCCGGGGTTCCCATTAAGCACTACAAACGGTAATTTTCCCGTAACTACACGAATTTCTGCCGGTCTTTGATTTGGATTACAGCCATACTTTAATTGAATCATTTTAAACCCTCCTTGAATAGAACAAATGTTGGAATCCAATTTTGTTAGGTGGCAAAGCCACTTTTGTTTGCGCATGTGCCTTTTTCTTCTACTAAATATTTTCTTCGGATTAATGTATTAAGGAAATTCTGGCACGCGCATAAATTCAAAGTTTTTTATTGTCAAGGAAAATCCTTACGCTATCCTTGTATTATGCCATTTACCTATATCTAAGACATTAAATATGTCTTAAATATTTATACTTTCCTAGACAATAAAAAACCGCCCAGGTAAAAAAGTCTACCCAGGCGGTCGATAATTCTCACCAATCATGCTCCCTATATGACTATTCATACTTTCCGCCAGTTACATGATCTACTAGATATATTTGATTTTCATAAATAAATTATAGTAATTATATTATAATTGTTAAGTATGTGTCAATGAATCACATTTGGCTTATTTTTTCATAACAATATTATAAACATCCCTTTTGTTTATGCCTCTGTCCTCAGCAGCCTTCTTTATGGCCTCTTTTTTCTGCAGCCCTTGCTGAATATATCTTTCCACGTGATCTTCAATGCTTATGTCAGCATATTTGTCCTTCTCAAGTTCCTGAAGCACTTGTTCGTCCTGGCCCTCAATTATTACCACAAACTCTCCCTTTGGAGCTTCAATCTGGTATCTTTCCGCGGCCTCCGACAAATTACATCTGATTACCTCTTCATAACGCTTTGTAAGCTCTCTGGCAAGAGCTATTTTTCTTTCGCCCCAGGCATTATACATATCTTTCAGCGTATAGGGCAGCTTATGGGGAGCTTCATAAAATATGATGGTTCTGGTCTCATCCTTCAACTGTTTCAGCCGTTCTTGACGTGTCCTCTTATTCATGGGGAGGAAGCCTTCAAACACAAAGCGGCCTGTAGGCAATCCGGAAATAACAATCCCTGTAACCGCCGCAACAGGGCCGGGGATCATTGTAACCTTTATATCATTTTCAATGCAGAGCTTCACAAGATCTTCTCCGGGATCAGATATCCCCGGCGTTCCGGCGTCTGAAACCAGTGCAATGTTCTTACCCTGCTGAAGCTGCTCAACAAGGTAATTCCCCTTAACTATCTTGTTGTGCTCATAATAACTGACAAGAGGTTTTTTTATTTCGAAGTGGTTGAGCAGCTTTATGGTTTGTCTGGTATCCTCAGCGGCTATGAGCTCTACCTCCTTCAGCGTGTTAATTGCCCTTAGAGTTATATCCTGAAGATTGCCTATGGGTGTTGCAACAAGAAATAGTGTTCCTTTGTCCATTAAGTTTCTCCCTCGTTTATCTGCAGTAGATTCTGTTTATTTCATCTGAGTAGGTACCGTCCGAGTTGTATACATACAACGGATCCATTACCTTTAGTTCGGGGTTCCCTCCCCTATTACCCTTTATCAATATCATATTTGGCTTTTTGAAAGGCTTTGGATGCACCATTCTCAGATATTTCGGCTCTATACCGCAATTTCTCATACAACAGATAATATCTGCCAGCCTTTCGGGTCTATGTACCATAGCCAGCTGACCTCCCGGTACAAGAAGCTCCGCCGCTGCACCTACCACATCCTCCAGGCGGCACAGTATTTCATGCCTTGAAATAGCCTTGCTGTCATGGGGATTAACAAGGCCGCAGCCCTTGTTTGTATATGGCGGATTGGAGACCACCACATCAAAGCTGGCCTTTCCGAAATATTCCCCGTATTTTTTTATATCTCCGGATACTATTTCAATTCTATTTTCCAGGTTATTGAGCCTGACACTTCGGGAGGCCATTTCAGCCATATTCTCCTGTATCTCAAGTCCAACAATGAACCCGGCCTTTGTTTTACCGGCCAGCAGAATAGGAATTATTCCCGTTCCGGTTCCTATATCAAGTACTCTATGATTTCTTTTAACGTCGGTAAAATCGGATAACAGAACAGCATCCACGCCAAAGCAGAAGGCTTCGGGATTCTGAATCAGTCTGAGTCCATGCAGCTGTAAATCATCTATGCGTTCATTTTCTTTTATCTCTACTTTTATCTCAACTTTTGAATCTACCAAGTAAACCTCCGAATCCAGTATCTGTCTTTAAAAATATCGTGGGCCCTGCATTCTTTAATCCATAATAGTACGTCGTTTATGATTCATTTAGTCTTCTTTCTAATACATCTGCAAATTCTTGTATCATAGGTCCTAGTTTCTCCAACCAGTCTTGAACTTCTGTATTATCCCTATAATCCAATGGATTTTCTCTAATTTTTAAAGCTTTATTCATCACCTCAACATTTGGAACAAAATTGTTCTCAATTGCCCAATAACCTGCTTGTGTTTTAGAAATGATTTTTCCTTCCGATAAAGTATATAAACATCTAGCAATATCTAGCATCCATCCTACTGAATATAGATTTCTCTCTGTGTTAACTGCATATTTCCTAACAGATTGGTAATGGTTTCTAACTGCTTCTGTTATTTTATCATATGTTGGATATTGTATCTGACTTCTTATATCCTTACCATGTATTAGAATGCCTGAATCTATTAATTCCATAGTTGAAAACACGTCAAAACAATAATTATCAGCAATTCTCTCTCCGCTTGTTCCCCAGTAAACAACTCGCTCCACTTTGTTACTCAAAAATTCATTAATGCTCAATATACCACCTTCAAATGATCTAAAGTAAAGGTTTCCCTTGTATTCTTCTAATAATGTTTGTCGTAGATTAACTAATTGTTTTGCCTGTTTTTCAGATATTATATCCTTAGTCAATATAAGAATATCAATATCACTCCATCCTAACTTAAAATCATCTAAACAAATTGAACCAAATAAGTAAACTATTATATCATTACCCCATAATACTTGTTTTACTCTTTCAACTAATATCTCGATGCTTATCTTCATAGTCCTCCCTTATATTGAGGCTTCTCATGATACTATAGAGAATATGTAAATCTTATTTGCTAAATAATTCCTACACACCGAAAAAAGGGCCAAATAAAGGCGCTTCCGCCTTTACCTGACCCTCATTACCCTGAGACTATTGCTGTTGAGGAGCATCAACAGGACATACATTTGCACAAGCGCCGCATTCGATGCAAGCATCAGCATCTATTACATATACGCTATCACCAGCTGCTATGCAG
>JAEYNI010000096.1 GCA_023412635.1 Bacillota bacterium | reverse complement strand
AAATTGCATGCTTGTAAACAAGCTGCTGCTTACCGTCACTGTCAAGAACAACTGTAAAATTGTCAAACCCCTTAACCATTCCCTTTAATTGAAATCCATTAGTCAGATATATAGTAACAGCTATATGCTCTTTTCTGACCTGATTTAAAAAAATGTCCTGTAAATTGATAGTATTCTTTACCAAAGTAAATCCTCTCCTTTGTTTTATATATAATTACCGGGCTTATCCATATATATGGAAAGCACTCTATGTACCCCAAAATCAATTAGATTGAACGATGAAGACATAACTTATTTTAATTTTACTAGATTATACCAGCAGATGCAATAAGAATAAAGTACTAAAAACCCGTAAGCTGCGTACTATGGCTTCTTATGTAGGTTATAATCGTTTCAACAATATTATTAGTATTTCCAGAATTATCTATACTAAACCATTTAATTTCACTGATTCTTTTAAACCATGTGATTTGTCTTTTGGCATATCTTCGTGAATCCCGCTTGATAATTTCTATTGCTTCCTCAAGTGAGATTTCATTTCTTAGGTAGCGAATTATTTCCTTGTAGCCTATTCCCTGCATTGAGGTTATAGAATCGGCGTAGCCAGTTCCTACCAGCCTCTCAACCTCTTTTACAAGACCGGCTTCAAGCATCATATCCACTCTTTTATTAATTCTTTCATATAGCTTTTCCCTGTCCCAGGCAAGTCCTATGAGAATAAACTTATATTTTGGAGGAACTTCTCTTGACTTGTCATTATGATAACTAATAGGCTTCTGCGTCTGGTAGTATACCTCTAGAGCCCTGATTACACGCTTGACATTGTTCGGATGAATGTTCTCGGCTGCTACGGGGTCAACCTGTTTCAGTTTCTCATGAATATAATCCGGTCCATTTTCTTCCGCTTCCCTGCTCAACTGTTCCCTGAGTTCCCAGTCACTTTCTGTCTCACTGAAATTGATATTATTTATCAATGAACTGATGTATAGCCCTGTTCCCCCTACAATAATAGGCTGCTTCCCCTTATTGAAAATTTCTTCAATATATTTTTCTGCTAAAGCCTTGAATTTTACAACATTAAATTCTTCACTGGGCAATAGCTCGTCAATCAGATAATGCTTTATACCCTGCATTTCTGCTTCAGTTGGTTTTGCAGTTCCTATATCCATATATTTATAGACCTGCATGGAGTCTGCCGATATTATTTCACCGTTAAACCGTTTTGCAAGCTCTATGGATAGATTTGTCTTACCGGAAGCAGTTGGCCCTGCTATTACTATTACTTCCCTCATCATTTATCCTTTTCCTTATCATACAATTCGCTTGAACATTTTTTCTATTTCGTATTTTGTGAGTCTTATAACTGTTGGTCTTCCATGGGGGCAGGTATACCTTGAACCTGCTTGAGACAGTTCGGCAAGCAATTGATCAACCTCACTGTTGTCAAGTTTTTTATTAGCCTTGATGGCAGCCTTACATGCAACGGTATGAATGATTTCATCTGCCAAAGGCGTTGAAACAGGCTTAAGAGATGATAATATTTTATCGGTCAGTTCCAGAAATACATCCTTCGGAGAGCATCCCTCCAAAAGATATGGTATACCTCTTATTATAATTGAATTATTTCCAAAATCCTCAAATATAAATCCTATTTTCGCAAGCAGCTCCTGTTTTAACCTTATTTCATTAAGTTCGAATGCCTGATACTGAATGACTATAGGTTCCAATAAAAGTTGAGTGGTATTTTCCTGTTCCTCATATTTTACTTTCAGCTTTTCATATATAATTCTTTCATGAGCAGCATGCTGGTCCACCAATACAAGCTCATCGCCGTTCTGGAGGATTATATAAGTGGAGAACGCCTGTCCGATATATTTCATGGTCATTAGATCAGGATCATTTTTACGAATAGTATTATTATCAACAGTATCAATTGTTTCCATACCATAGGTTTCCTTAATCGCAAGGCCCTCGTTATCCTTAATATCCAGGCCCTCGTTAAGAGAATTATGATATGTATTAGTAAACTCCTGCATGACAGGTTGTGCCAGTGTCTCTGCAACTCTCTGTGTTGGTATTTCAGCAACTGTCTGTGTAAGTCCCTGCTTTCCAATATCAGTTCTTGCAAGGGGCTTTAATGCTTCTGTGAATAATTTTACTTCCTGTTCCTCAGAAAATTTTGCCTCTCTATTGTTACTATTTTGTCCTATTTCTTTTGTATGAACATTCGCAGGTGCTTTATATTTATCTGCTGCTGAACTCGGGCTGCTGACTGCAGTCTCCCGGATGCTTATAACTGTCTCCTGTCCACTGACTGTATCTAACTCTGTCTTTAGTTCGCTGACTGTCTTTGGTTCGTTGCTACTCTTTAGTTCACTGCCCAACTCCTCTTGAACATACTCAGGCTTTGGGTCAACATTCTTAAACTTAAATATTTCTCTGTCCCTGTTTGAAACTGTAACAGGATTAAAAAGTGTATCAGAGCTCAAGGCTTTGGAAACCGCCATATATATGGCCCTGGACAGATAGCTTTCCTCGGCAAAACGAACTTCAGTCTTTGCTGGAGATACATTTGCATCTACCAGAAGAGGGTTTAGTTCAATATTTAAAACAAAGAACGGAAACTTATTCTTCATCAGTATACTACTATAAGCCTGTTCAACAGCATATGAAACCAGCCTGCTCTTAACATATCTTTTATTGATATACAGAGACTGATAGTTTCTGTTCGCTCGTGCGGCCTCAGGTCTTCCGATATAACCGGTTATGTTGTACTTGTCATCCTGATAGTTGACCTCCATGAGCTCTTTAATGATTTCTTTCCCATAAATGCTGTAAATGGCGCTCTTTAGGTCATTATTTCCCGGGGTATGCAGTAAAACTGTTT
>JAEYNI010000192.1 GCA_023412635.1 Bacillota bacterium | reverse complement strand
AGTATAGCAACTCTTGCAGCTATGTTCTTTATAAATAAGTATTATCTGATGCATAAATTTAAAGCTAACACAGGCTATTCTATTCATAATTATGTTAACAATAAAAGGATGCAAAGGAGTGCCGAATATATAAAATCGGGAATGGCTCCCTCCGAAGCTGCGGTAAAGTGTGGGTTTAACGATTATTCCAGCTTTGTAAGGGCCTTCTCAAAAATGTACGGCTCTCCGCCTAAAAAGTATTATAAAGCTTTAATGCATGATAAAGTCGGCTCGGTGCAGATCGAGGGTTAATAGTACGGGGCCGGCGAATTCACCAGCCCGTGAAAATCAATCAGACATATATCATCTTTCTTGTCATACCGCCGTCTACTGTTAAATTTTCGCCTGTTATAAAGCCTGATTTATCTGAAGCCAGAAACAAACAAGCCTGTGCTATATCTTCAGGATTACCCACTCTTCCTGCGGGATGCTGCTTGTGGTCCTGTTCAGAAAGAGCATCCTGCTTTGCCAATGAGCTCTTTTTCCAGGAAGATACATCTATCTAGCCCGGACTAATGGAATTTACCCGGATACCATACTGCCCCAGTGAAACTGACAACGAATGTGTCAAGGCAATGATTCCTCCTTTAGAAGCTGAATATGCTTCTGTATCGGGTTCAGACATGAAAGCCCTGGTAGAAGCAATGTTTATTATATTTCCGCTGTTCTGGCTGCGCATTACGGGAGCACAGAATTTAGCACAATAATACATACCTGACAGATTAACACCAATGGCCTTGTCCCACTCCTCTGTAGAAGTATCAAAAAGGCTTCCGAAGCCCGAAACTGCTGCGTTATTTATAAGGACATGAATTCCATTATATTTTTTCAAGGTTTTTATCAACCATTTGCTTAACCGAAGGAGCATCAGAAACATCTGTTTTAATATAGACTGCTTCAAAGCCTGAGTTCTTAATGTAACTTTCATTTTCCAGACCTGCTTCCTCATCGATGTCGGATATTACTACATTTGCACCTTCAGCTGCAAATACTCTGCAAACAGCTCTCCCGATGCCTTGACCGCCTCCTGTAACAATTACTGTTTTATTCTTGAATTCTGACATATACATATCCTTTCAAACAATGTTGTCTTGACATAATTTTACTCATAAAATAACATGATATCAAGGCGCGAAAATTTTAACTGTGTTATAACTCTTAAACTGCGTTTGGAGGACATGGAAACCATATGAAAAAGAAAATACTTACTATACTCGGTGATTTTTATCACAGCCACGATATGGCTTACAATGCAATGTTGAAAGCGGTGGAGATAATAAAAAACTCCGGCGTCTCAGAAATTGAACTGGTGGATACATCTGTGGAAGAACTTGGAGAGGCTCTCAAACAGAAGTTTGATTTGATTGTTCTTTACAAGGAAAATAGGATAAATCCGACAGATGAGATTGTTTGCAATTGGATGGACTCCGAAATAGAACAGCAGATAATACAGTATGTCAGAAACGGAGGTAGTTGGTTTGCATGGCACGCAGGACTTGCAAGCTATGATGACAATGAGCTTTATATTAATATGTTAAAAGGTTGCTTTGATTATCATCCGAACGAAAGAAATGTAAAATATACCGCTGTTTGCAGTAACACCGGTATAGAGCCCAGAAGCACCTTTGAAGTTATGGATGAACACTATATTGTCAGGGCAGAACCCGCCGAAAACAGCCTTTTTCTGAGGTCTGAATCCACTGAGGGGAGCTCGGCGGCCGGTTGGGCTCACCAGTATGGAAAAGGGAGAGTGTGTTGTCTCACACCTACACACAGAGATGAAGTTATGAAAAATGAAATCATGCTGGACTTACTCAATCAATGCATAGGTTGGTGTTTAAGACAATAATACTCCTGATCGGGATTGACCTGAGCTGTTGATATTAGATTACTTGGAGGTAGTATGAACAGAAGTTATATGAATATAAGAAAAATCACCAGTTTGTTGGGTATTACGCTGCTATTTACAGTATGTCTCACTTTATCGGTTTCAGCAGAAGATGGTAAAGCGCTAAGAATACTTTTTACTCATGACATGCATGATCACTTTCTGCCTAATAAGGCTGAAGCAGACGGTAAGCTTGTTGCAACAGGAGGGTTTTCAAGACTAAAAACGGCAATATATCAAGAGAGAGAGCATCATCCGGGGGCTGTTTTGGTGGATGGTGGGGACTATTCAATGGGTACGCTGTTCCAAACTATGTTTTCCAGTGATGCTCCCGGACTTCGTATAATGGGACAAATGGGCTACGATGCAGTAACTCTGGGAAACCATGAATTCGATTACAGGGATAATGGCCTTGCAAGACACCTAAATGCTGCTGTGAACAGTGGAGAAAGACTACCGGCGATAGTTGCCTCCAACGTAGTCTTTCCGTCCGCAGACAAAATGACAAAAGAGCTTACCGAACTGAAAAATTCAATGGGTACTTATGGTGTAAAAGAATATACCGTCATACAAAGAAGCGGTCTGAAAATTGGAATATTCGGTTTAATGGGGAAGGATGCAGATGACTGTACACCAATGACAGGAGTAACCTTTAAGGATATTTCCGAGAGTGCCAAAAATACTGTCCACAAGCTGAAGAACGTGGAAAAGGTTGATATAATAATATGCCTTTCACATTCCGGAACCTCAGAAACAAAATCTGCTTCGGAGGATGAGCAGCTTGCTAAAAATGTACCTGATATTGACGTTATTGTAAGTGCACATACTCACACCAAACTGGAGAAACCTATAACAGTTGGCAATACAATAATCGGTTCCTGCGGTGAATACAGCAATTATTTGGGAGTGTTGGACCTGGAACAGGACTCGGGAGGAGGATGGAAGCTCAAGTCTTACAAACTAAAACCAATTACTTCCGACCTTCCGATAAATAAAGAAATAGCAACGACTATAGAAAAATATGAATCAACTATTGAAGAAAACTATCTCAACAGATTTGGTTTGAAATATGATGAGCTTCTGGCACAGACCGATTTTAGTTTTATACCCACTGCTGAAATAGGTGCAAAGCTTAAGGAGGAACCACTTGGAAACCTAATTTCCGATGGCTACATATATGCTGTAAAGAAGGCGGAAGACAGCAGTTATGAGCCGGTAGATGTTTCGGTTGTTGCGGCAGGAACCATGAGAGGGTCCTTTATCAAAGGGGATATTACTGTAGAAGATGCTTTTATAGCCAGCTCCCTTGGAACAGGCCCTGATGGAATGGCAGGCTATCCTCTGATATCAGTATATCTGACAGGGAGAGAACTAATGGATTTATGTGAGGTTGATGCATCGGTATCGCCCATGATGAGCAGTGCGCAATTATATATGTCAGGAATTGTCTATACTATAAACCCCAACAGAATGATTTTTAACAGGGTTACTGAAGCACATCTTGTCAAAACAAATGGAACGTCTGAAAAACTGGAGGAAAACAGGCTCTACAGGGTGGTTACAGGTCTCTACAATGCTCAGATGCTATCTGTTGTTGGAGAGAAATCCTTTGGTCTGCTGTCTATTGTCCCAAAAAGTAAAGAAGGAAAACCCATAATTGATTTCGAAAAGCATATTATTCATGACAGTTCAGACCGTGGTAAGAATGAGGTGAAGGAATGGCTTGCTATTGCCCGGTACCTTAAAAGCTTCCCAGAGGTAAATGGCACAAGCCGAGTGCCTGACTATTACAGCATTGTTCATGGGCGGAAAATAATCGATAATGACAAAAGTCCCGGGGCCATTTTACTGAATCCTAACAGGGTAGCAATAAAAATTTATATAGTGGCTGCTTTGGCGCTGCTCATCATAGCAGCACTGATTTATTCCCTAATTAAATTGAAGAAGCATTTTCGTGCAAGAAAAAGGCAGGTTTCCTTAAAGAATTAAAGTTATATAACTGAAATATATATTGATTCAGCCGGTATTTTAATATACCGGCTTTTTTGGTGTATATTCAATTTATTTATTGTTTTTCTAAAAAATGTATTTATTATCTTGACATGATATATCACAGCGTGATATACTTCATACGTGATATATCGCGTTGCGATATATCTGAAACACAATATATTACAACACGATATAATAAGTTTCAATATATTATCAGTGGAACATGAAAAGACATAAAGGATGGGGTCAGAGGAGATCGATATGCGGGAACAATTAAAAAAAACTTACATGCCTATGACGGAATCAGCCTATTATATACTACTTTCACTTACAGAATCCAGGCATGGTTATGGAATTATTCTATATGTAAAAGAAATCACTGATGGACGGATTAGCCTTGGGGCCGGGACAATTTACGGTACCCTTACAAAGTTTGAAAAGGACAGCTTAATAGAGACTGCCGGAGAAGAAGACAGGAGAAAGCTCTATAAGCTAACCGAAGACGGTTTTTGGCTGTTGGAACAGGAACTGAAACGAATTGATGAACTATACAGAAATGGACACGGCATTTTAGGGGGTAGTAACTTATGATCAGAGTATTTAAATGGTGGTGGGCCTGGAACTACGAAGAGGTTGAAAACTGGCTGGAAAGAATGGAAGCAGGAGGTCTCCGGCTGGTTCAGACTCATTTCAAGGGTGTGATTTTCTATTTTGAAAAATGTAGACCCTCAAAAGCAAGATATTGTATTGATTACCAGAACAGACTTACCCCTGATTATTTGACAATAATAAATGACGATGGCTGGCAGCTTTATCAGATAGGAATGGGTTGGTACATTTTAAGAAAGGAATATGAGGATGAAAGACCCGAGTTCTATACCGATTTTGAAGGACTCATTACCAGAAGCAAATCTTTACTAAATCTAGTACTAATCATAGGACTTATTGAGGTTATCTGTATAGCAAATCTAGTGTTTAATGTTTATACTCATCCAAGTGCGGGATGGATAGCTTATACCGCAATTTTTGGATCAACAGTAACAGCACTTTTTGCGTTTATTATTACAAACCTGGTTCTGCAGATAAGGAAATTCAAAGAAAAGAAGCAGTAATGC
>JAEYNI010000172.1 GCA_023412635.1 Bacillota bacterium | reverse complement strand
TATGAGTTCGGTGCAGCAGATATTCCTTGGCAAGACGGATACGACTGTTTATAACATCATGCATGCAGGATATTCCAAAGGTATTTTTATAAATGGTTTGAAGATAACCCGGACTGACATGCAATATATCAGCCATGACAGGAATGGACCAATTTTTACCCGGGTTGTTAAAGATTTCTGTACGGAGCCTGAGTAGGTTATAATATTGCGGAGTTATGCCTGTACGAAAGCATGACTCAAGAAGTTTATTAAACAGGGTTCTTAATAAGTAATCAATAGAGGAAACCTTGTAATCCTTGTTGAAGGAGTGTTCAGTAACAAGAAGTTGAAACAGCTTGTGACAATATTCAGGGTCTTCCAGGGAAAAAGGAATTCCGTGGGGAAGCAATGTCTCAGTTACATATGCTTCTGTGGAGTCAAAACGCATCCAGTCATTGATATACTTTTCACCACAAGCACGGTAGTATATACTTTGATGAGGACGATATAAAACTGCACTGTGGGAAGGATATTCCTTTATTTCATTATTAACCATAATAAAAGCAGGTGTTTGTGTTATAACCAATAGCCAACAGTCATGACCCTCGGGAATGTCAAAAACAAAGTTCCCCTGATGAGTTGCATCGTATTCTACATAATGAATAAAAGTCATTATTTCCCCTCCCTATCTTAGAATATATCAATTATCTCTTAGTATATATCATTGATATGTAGAGTTCAAATATCATAAAATCATTATAAGAACTGATTATATGGAACATAAATTAAACTGGTTTAATTTTTACAAGTTTTCTACATATGAAAATATCAATTTGAATCTACGATATTATTTAACATAATTTCATTTTAATTATACTAAATAAAGCATCCTGATTGGATGCATATAAAGGAGAGGTTGTATTATGAAAAAACAGGGTTTCAATCCTTATCTTCCATCATGGGAATACATACCCGACGGAGAGCCGTACGTTTTTAACGACAGAGTCTATGTTTATGGCTCCCATGATCGCTTCAATGGATATGTATATTGTATGAATGACTATGTGTGTTGGTCAGCACCCGTTGACGACCTGGGTAACTGGCGGTATGAAGGAGTAATCTACAAAAAAACAGATGATCCCCTTAATCCCGATGGAAGGATGCATTTGTTTGCACCAGACGTAACTGTTGGGCCCGACGGAAGGTATTATCTATACTATGTTCTGGATAAGGTTTCAATCGTTTCTGTGGCTGTTTGCGATACTCCGGCAGGTAAATATGAATTCTACGGATATGTACATTATTCTGATGGTACACGACTTGGAGAAAGGGAGGGGGATGAACCTCAGTTCGACCCGGGAGTACTTACAGAAGGAGAAAATATCTATTTGTATACCGGTTTTTGCGCTATCGGTGACAGATCAAGAAAGGGTGCCATGGCTACAGTTCTCGGCCCCGATATGCTGACAATAAAGGAAGAACCTGTGACTATTTCACCAAGTGAACCCTTCAGCAAGGGCAGTGGCTTTGAAGGACATGAGTTTTTTGAAGCTCCTTCGATTAGAAAGAAAGGTGACACCTACTACTTTGTATATTCCTCAATTGTGATGCATGAGCTTTGTTATGCCACCAGTAAGTATCCAACAAAAGGATTTGTATATCAAGGAGTAATTGTAAGTAATAACGATCTTCATATTGATACATATAAGCCGGCAGACAAGCCAATGTTTTACGGGGGTAACAATCACGGGAGTATTGTTGAAATTAACAACAAGTGGTACATTTTTTATCACAGACATACAAACGGAACTAATTTCAGCAGGCAGGGCTGCATAGAAGAAATCAAATTCTTAGGGGACGGAACCATTCCCCAGGTTGAAATGACATCCTGCGGTCCCAATGGTGAAGCACTTATAGGACGTGGAGAGTATCCGGCATATCTTGCCTGTAATCTTTTCTGCAGTGAGGAATCAAATTATACTGATTGTACAGGAGCCTGGATGGGTCATCAATACCCAAAGATTACCCAGGATGGCAGAGACGGTGATGAGGAAATAGGATATATTGCAAATATGAAAGCCTCTGCTACAGCCGGCTTTAAATATTTTGACTGCAAAGGCGTGAAAAAAGTAAAAATCAAGGTACGTGGATATTGCAGAGGTGACTTTGAAGTAAAAACTTCTTGGAACGGTGAAGCTCTGGGAAGAATAACTGTTGACTTCACTAATGTATGGACTGAATATTCTTCTGATATTTCAATACCGGACGGTATACAAGCTTTGTATTTCACATATACTGGACAGGGCAGCGCAAGTCTTGCTTCATTTTCTTTGGAGTAAAAATGGTTTATTTTGACTGACGAACTCCCTAAACAAATATACAACCAGAAAAATAATGAGTGAGCAGTTAGTTCTGCTGACTCATTATTTTTTCCATTATGGCATTTTGACAATGTAACAGATATTCTTTAGCCATGTAATTCAGGCACAATTCTGAAGCCATGACATTGTCGGAGACCTCTTTTCCCCGTGTAACAGGTGGACATGGAAGAAACATTGCTTTCCTATGCAGCAGTGAAAGGTGTTTTTCAGTTATCTGATATGGCAGGAACTGTTTCTTGATCTGTTCAGTCCTTAGATTATCATCTGACTTGGGCCAACAGTCGGTGTAAAGTAAATCTGCCTTACATAGTAACGGCTCAAGCTCAGTAGAGGTTTTTATACTCCCAAGGGCAGAACGATTCATGTTATTAATTATTTCTGCATCTGCTAAATAATTCTCAGGAGCTACCTGCGTTACGCTTATTGGAAACTTTACGGCCGCTTCAAACCAACTCATACAAATATTTGATAATTCTCCTACAAAAATAACCTTCAGCTCAGCAAGAGAACCTCGATATTTTCTGATGAATTGTAAATCACCCATGATTTCACAAGGATGATTGAAATCGGTTCGTGCATTAATAATCGGAATATTTATATATTTGGAGAGAAAAGTCAGGTCCTGATGGCTTTTGGCTCTAATTATCAGCAAAGAATACCAGTTCTGTAGGTAGTAACCAACATCCTCAAGGGGTTCATGAATACCTAAATCTCCCGGAATATATGAAACTGAGGCCCCCATTTCTTTTGAACCGATTTCAAAGGCAAGCCTATTCCTGAAACCATTGCCGTAAAACCAAAGTCCTACTCTTTTATTAAGTAGACTTTTTGGCATCTTATTTTCTTTCCACGCTTTTTTATAATAATCTGCTCTGTCCAATATTTCAGATAATTCATTATGAGAATAATCCAACAGAGAAATAAAGTGCTTCATAGTTATTACCTCCTAGCTGTTTATGTATTATTATACAATATCATGCATAAATATACAAGGTTAATTGCAGTAGTTTATCATTGGCTGATCACTATGTTTATTTAAGCTAACACCTGATAATATAGCTTCAATAGGAAATATAAGACTGAAAAGTCGGGCATCAAAAGATTACGGGAGGCCTATAGATTAAATTCATATTAATGTTAAAAGGCATAATATCACTCCTCATTTAATTCTTCAAGTATTTTTTCTTCCAATTTAATATAGAAACTTTCATTAAGCTTTGATTTCTTATAAGTTTTTGGAGATAGGACTATTGCACTCATCGGACAGTGGTGTACACAGCGAAAGCAAAATTCGCAGTTCTGAACACTGTGCTGAGGGAGCTCCTGACCACTCCAGCATTTCCTCATACAAATGCTTATGCATTTATTACAATTAATACAGTGTTCTGCTAAAACTGATAACCTATGCTTATGGCGCTTTCCTAATACTTTATTTGGATAATTAAATATTGAATAGAGTTTAAATGGGGGATACGAAGGCGTATTTACTTTATCAAGAAGAATACTTTCAACTAATTGTATGTCTGTCTTTAACTTGTTTATAATTTTCTTTTCATAATTAAACATAAAAGTTATGTGGGGAAGGAGCAGGGAACCATCAGTAGCAGGCGATCTATAGCCGGTATAACCATATAGATTGATATTTTTAGACCTACACATTTTGCTGAATTCTCTTAGGGTATTACCCGGATATAGTCCATATGTCGTAAATACGAATGCTTTCTTCGAAACTTCAAATACAGGTATATTCCTAATAAATTCGCTCATTGAAATTGAGGGACTGCAATGATATGTAGGAAAGGCAAAGATCAGTAACTCATAGTTTTCCAGCCTTTTATATTCAAAATCCAGATTTATGGCGACCATATCAGTTGAATATTTCTGAAGTAATTTACAATATATTTCAGCTATTGTTTTAGTGCTTCCTGCGCCTGAATGATAAAGTATAAGAACTTGTTTTCTATGCTCCATTATATAACTCCTAATAATATCACCAAAAGTTGTTTCAGGGATTAATTTCTTTATCAGTGTAACATTTATTAAATTCTAGTACAATGTACTCTGGTTTATATTTGGAATAAAAAAAGACGGCTATTTCAATAGTAAAATAGTCGTCTTTTTTTGGTGACCCATCGCAGATTCGAACTGCGGACACCTTGATTAAAAGTCAAGTGCTCTGCCAACTGAGCTAATGGGTCAAATGGCTGGGATGGCTGGACTCGAACCAACG
>JAEYNI010000166.1 GCA_023412635.1 Bacillota bacterium | reverse complement strand
ACCGTGAAGCAGTAAAAGCAAATACCAACGGTGACCCGGAAACAGCAAAGAAGCTCTTCAATCAGGTTTTATCACTGGATCCGGGATTTACAAAGGTATATTACAATCTGGGGTACCTTTATCATAAGCAGAAGAATTATGATGAAGCTCTGACAAATTTCCTTCTATACCTTAAGTATAATCCGGGTGACGCATCGGTGATGAGTTCTGTAGCCTGGATATATGATGGAAAAGGTGATACCGCAACAGCCATAGAGTATTTTGAGAAATCACTGGCAATTGAACCCACAAACTCAGACCGATGGATAAGTCTGGGGCAGATATATATGAGAAATTCCGTAAAAAAATATGACAGGGCTCTCCAATGCTTTGAAAATGCATTGAAAAATACAACCGATACTTCTAAAAAGGAAAAAATACAGAATTACATAAAGGACTGCAAGCAAAGACGGGGGTAACAGCTAATGCTTTAACAACCCCTTCTCCAGCTGGCCGAGCTGTTCCGGTGTCGGCGCGGTATTATCATACCGCGCCTTTTCATAGCAATCGGCCAGCAGCGCATTAAGCTGCTCCGTCCCGAGAGATATGCCGCCTGCGTCGCGGCATATCTCTCGGGCGGTTGATGAAGCTGTTACTTTAACACCATTTTCCCTGGCCTTGCTAATAAAATATTTCAAAAGCCTTCTGACTTTAGATATGTCATCGGGTAATTTGTCATAGGGTACTTCCCTGTAAAAAATTCCGGAAGCCATATTTCTGAATCGATCAGCCATTTTTTTCAGATTTCTGTTTAACAAACTTTCCTTCTCATCGGTATGACCGTTTTCAGAGACAGTATCTACTCGTTCCTCTCCGCTTTTTAACCATTCAATAAGTCTGAGAACCATTTTAACTAAAAATCTGAAAACACTGTATATAACCATTATTGTAAAAGCTATTAGGATAAAGGTTCCAATTGCATAGATAATCACAATAAATATTTTATCCAGCAGTGATGGGGCCTCCGCCCCGGCTGTTTCAAAAAGCTCCAGCATTTGTGCCTGTGGAGCTGGCGAAGCCGAATCCCCTGTTGAAAACAGACTGGCAATCAGCCCTAAAAATCTTCCTATAAGACTAAAAATAAATTTATATATTGATGTGATTTGGCCAAAAGAACCAAGAAGTAAAAGTACAACAAGTATAACGCCAGCAAACACCCGATTGTTTTTCCTCTGGGTAGAACTTACGTCCATTGTATTTTTTCCGAACCGTCTGGAATCATCCACCTGTTTCATAACGAGTACTATTATTGACGCCACAGTGGATATACATAATGTTATGTTTCCATAAAAGGCTATACCCGCCAATCCGGTATAATAAAATAAAATTGCAAGAGGAATATTAATAATAATAGCGGCAGTTGCCAGCTGAACTGCAATATCCCGTCCGGTGGCCAAATCAGTTCTTATCCGGGTAAAAATAGTAATACACACAGTAACAACAATTAGGCCTCCAAGGCTTAGACCCGCAGTAAGAAAAGCAATAATAGCTGATAGTATGACCGTTATCAGCTTATATATAAAAGGGCCGGGCTTGAATTTACAAATACAAACTGCTGTCAGAACTACAAGATTAAACATAAAGGACAGTATAAATGCAATCGTCTGCGGCATAACCAGCTGCAGCAGTATGTAAAGGCAGGGTGTAACCATTAATACTTCCAGAAGTACGGTTATAGTAAAAATACCAAACAATTATACCACCACGCTTTCCTTAATACTTTCCTTTATAACTAGTACTTCAACCTGGTGTCCGTCACGTCGCAGCCGGAATATTTCCTCCTCAATAGTTTCGTCACAGTAAAGTGTAACTATTAAGATATCGGTATCCTTTGGAATGGAACCTTTCATATTCCTTATCATTGTATAAAAGGACAGGGTTCTGTGGAGCTGAAGCTTTGCCATAGCCTCCAGTATAATATAAAGCTGAGCTTTACTGCAGCGGGCAGGGATATTGACAAACTCGGTCATATCTCTGAAATGTCCGTTGGAACAGAACCCGGTGGCAATCCCCTGCTTAATGGTTTTCTCAACGATTGCGGCACAAAAATGTATACCGAATTCTATCTGCTTGGACTGTTCTTCATTGGGAAACGGGTCCTGCTTACTGCTGCTGTCAATATTAAATAGTATAAGTATATTTGAGTTGGCGGTATAGTCGTACTTGAAGACCTGCAAGGAATTTGTTCTGGCTGTTGCTTTCCAGTTAATTGAAGACATAGGATCCCCAGGCCGGTACTCCCTGACGCCTGCCACTAGAAAAGGGTCCGGATTGATGAATCTGCGGACAACAACATCACCCTGAAGTGAGTGAAAGCATTCCAGGAGCTTATCCTGGTGCAACGGCTTCGGGTACACCAATAATCTTGCTTGGCTGTCATGGGAGGTTATTTTTGTAACAAAGCTGAAAATATCCCCTGACGTAATTGTTACATTACCCACATTGTAATCACCTCTTAAAAGGCATGTAACTTCGTGGGTCCTTTTTATTCTGAAAAAGGGCATGATGGAAAATACGCTCCTATGATAGCCTTCCTCAACATGTTCCATGTTTTTTGCAGCAGCAAGCTTTAAATTCGGACTTATCCTTGATTCAGCCTTCATCCAGGGTATGGGCAGAAGACTGTTATTCTCTATTTCCTCTATAAGGTAAATCTTCTGTCCTTCAAAGGCAGAGTACTCTGAGATGCTTCTTTTATAAACCATTCCTTTTAGAAGAAAATGCTTATAAATAAAGCTTTCAATAAGTATCAGCAAGGGTAAAGTAAGTACAATTTGCAGGAATATCATAACTCCTCCTTACTCTGCCTGTTCAAGCGGAACTGCTGTATGTGAAAGGACATCGGCAATTATTTTCTCGCCGGCACTGACATTTTCTGTTGACAAACCCTTTGGAATGATTCTATGAGCCATAACAGGCATCGCCATAGCTTTAACGTCGTCCGGAGTAACAAAGGTGCGAGACTTGAGCAAAGCATAAACCTGTACTGCTTTGAGCAATGAAAGGGCACCTCTAGGGCTTACACCAAGATGAGCGTTGGGGTGCTTTCTTGTGGCTTCTGCGATTTTTGTTATGTACTCCAGAATGTCATCCGAAACCTTTACCCTTGAATATATTTTTGATGCTGAATTTATTTCGTCTGCTGATGCCACAGCTTTTAATTCTGAAAGAGGATTGTTTTCTTTGAACCGCTTTAAAATATTTATTCCCTCAACAGTTTCGGGATAGCCCATAGAAGCTTTAATCAAAAATCTGTCCAGCTGAGCTTCGGGAAGTGGAAAGGTTCCTTGAATTTCCACAGGATTCTGAGTTGCTATTACTAAAAATGGCGACTCCAGCAATTTTGTCTCACCGTCTATTGTCACCTGATGCTCCTCCATACACTCGAGCATCGCTGATTGTGTTCTCGGAGTAGCACGGTTTATTTCATCTGCAAGCACAATATTAGAAAATACCGGCCCCGGCCTGAATACAAAATTATTTTCCTTTTGATTAAAGAAATTAATACCTGTCACATCCGACGGCAGCAAATCCGGAGTAAATTGAATTCTTCGGAAGGAGCTGTCCACCGAAGCAGCTAAAGCCCTCGCAAAAACTGTCTTACCGGTTCCGGGAACATCTTCAAGCAGCAGGTGTCCTCCTGTAATAAGGCAAATCATTGCCATATCAATGATATTATCCTTACCAACAATAACCCTGGCTATATTTTCTTTGATTTTACCTGCTAATTCTCCTATATTCTGAAGTTCCATTGTTTATCTCCCCCTGCTGGTTTTCATCAAATTGTTTACTGCTTTAACATGACTCCTGAAACGTGCCATGAAATATTGGAAAATACAGTAACAATTATATCATATGAAAACATTTCATGGTGAGTTTTTATATTGAACTAATGAGATAATGGCAGTCGAACCGTAAAAGCAGATCCTTCTCCAATCTTGCTTTCAAGAGAAATCTCTCCCTTGTGTTCATCCGCAATCAATTTTGCAATAGCCAAGCCTAAACCCGAACCATCGGGATTTTTCTGCCTTGATTTTTCACCACGATAAAAACGGTTAAAAATCTTTTCCCTTTCATGCTTACTAATTCCAATGCCGGTGTCTGAAATTGTTATGTTTGCATTGCCCTTATTTACAAAAAGTGAAACGCTCACATTTCCGTTATCCCTGTTATACTTAACTGCGTTATCTAAAAGAATTACCAAAAGCTGTCTTAATTTATTTTTATCACCCAGAATAGTAACTCCATTCACTATTGAAGATACCAATGACATGTTTTTTTGTTCCATAACAGCATGGTAAGCAGCCAAAATATCTGTTAATAGCAATGAAAGGTCAAATACCTCTTTTTCAAAATTTATTTCGTCTGTATCTGCTCTTGAAAGAAACAGTAAATCTGAAACAATAGCACTCATTCGCCTATTTTCAATTTCTATATTTTTTAGCCAATTCATTTGGCTTTCAACCGTAACCTCCGAATTGCCCATAACTACATCTAAATTTGCCTGAATTGTGGCTAATGGTGTACGTAATTCATGGGAAGCATCTGCAGTAAAATCAAGTTGCTTTTGCCAAGCGGCTTTTATGGGGGCTAAAGCCACTTTGGACAGCAACAGACTTCCAACAAAAACTAGCCCTATGCTGACTAAAAGCGTTAAACCCATTCTGCTTACAGGCAAGGTATTACCTTCTCTAGCGCCGACTAAAAAACCCAGGATTACCATAATGCAAGTAATAATAAGCATATTGAAAAGAATAAATCTTTTTCGTAGATGCTTCACCCCTCACACCTCCTTTATACGGTAACCAACACCACGGATTGTATCTAAGGAAATGCCACAATCTGCAAAAGTAATTTTCTTACGCAAATAAAAAACATAAAGCTCCACATTGTCTAAATCAGCATTTTGCTCAAACCCCCACACTCTGTCAAAAATCTGTTCTTTTCTCAAGGTTTGATTTTTATTGCGCATTAAATACTCTAATAACTGAGCTTCTTTTCGGGTTAACTTGATTTGATGTCCATTATATGTAACCTCATGTTGCTGCATATCCAAGCTAAGCATGCCAACTGTTGTTATATTGTCAGGTAGAATTTGAGCAGATCGCCTGCTCAACGCACGGATTCTCGCTAATAATTCGTTGCTATCAAAGGGCTTTATTAAGTAGTCATCCGCCCCTGCGTCCAGCCCCTCAATTTTATTGGATACAGAATCTTTTGCTGTCAAGAATATAACCGGCGTTGCAATGTTTGTTGCTCGAATTGCCTTCAATAAATCAAGACCATCCAAATCCGGCAGCATTCTGTCTAAAATCACAACATCATATATACCAGTTTCAGCCATGTCCTGACCTTTGCTGCCGCTATTTGCTATATCTACATGATAGCCCTGCATTTTCAGCAGTTGTCCTAAAGCATCGGCTAATCTAATTTCATCTTCAACCAGAAGAATATTCATTGCGTGCAATCACCACCTATATACCCTATACTTTATAAACTCCATAAACTCTATATGCCTCTATATGCTCTATATACTATCTTCAATCTCTTTGAATTAGCTTTGAAAAAATTACTTTAATTCAAAGCTGATTCAAAGCTACCCATAGGATAATGAATTCAACATTTCAAATGGAGGGATTAACCATGCAAACAAAAAACTCTGTCGCAAAGGGAACCTTTTGGGGCGCACTATTATTCTACTTATTAATAGCTTTTGAATTTTTTTATATGGCCGGGCCGTTCGCCGCATATTTCTACTCGGCTTATTCACCTGCTTTAAACTTCTTCAATGATATTCCTATTTTATCATGGCTTGATAGTTTTTTTCTACCTCATGCAGTTCGGGAAACATCCTCAACTCTTATTAACTCTCACGAATTAATAGGCGCAGTTTTTGCCATAGGGGGATTTCTCGCCTTTTTCACAGGTGCGTGTCAGGTTTATTACAGCAAAATCAGAAAGAAAGGTGTTGTCACCGGAGGTATATACAACTATATAAGACATCCTCAGTACATATCTTTTATAATATGCAGCTTAGGATTATTACTTTTATGGCCCCGCTATATTGTGGCAATAATGTTTGTTACAATGATTTTTGCATATTACCTGTTAGCTAGAGTAGAGGAAAGGGAATGTAGTGTGAAATTCGGCCAATCTTATGTTGACTACAAGAATAGAACAAATATGTTCTTTCCATTTTCTGTGAAACCTTTGAAGAAAGTACACCTGCCCAAAACCACCGCTAAGAAAATTGCAGTTCTATTTACCGCATATTTGCTATCCCTATTTCTTGTTTTAGGATTAGCAAAAGAGCTTCAAACGCTGTCAATTAACAGCCTATACTCGGTATACACCGACAACAGTGTTAATATTTCAGTTTGTGAACTTTCAGATGAAAAAATAAATAACATCATGGATATCGTAACGTCAAATGCCAAGGTTAGTGCCATTCTTTCAGATTCTGATGAAAGTACTAAGTATATTAATTATATATTGCCTACCGAATGGTTTGCCGCAGAAATACCCATGAATGGTGTGGAACTGAGACAGGGACACCACTCACCAAGCTATTACGATACAAACCATTTCAAGGTTATTATTACAAAAGCCATAACCAGAAATAATGAAATAATTGCAGCAGAAAATTTGCTAACAAACTTATATTCAAGAGAAGCAATTGTTGAAGTATGGATTGACTTATCAGGACAAAGGGTCACTAAAATACTGGACTTGCCAGAAAAAATTAGATATGAGGGGATTCCGGTAGCCGTGTATTAAACATTTATTTCCCTAGTACTCTTTTCTCATTGTTGCCTTTGGAATATCCATATCCTCTCTGTACTTTGTTACCGTTCTTCTTGCTATACTTATTCCTTTCTGGTTTAGTATTTCTGCAATTTTCTGATCGCTATAAGGTTTCTTGCTGTCCTCACCCTTAATTATCTTTTTAATATCTAACTTTATAGCATCAGGAACAATCTGAGAATCAAAGCCAAGAGAAAGACCATTGGTAAAAAAGTAATCAAGACCGAATACCCCCCAGGAGCACTGTAGGTATTTTCCACTTGTGGCCCGGCTCACTGTGGACTCGTGCATTTCCAGCTTATCTGCTATGCTTTTCAGGTTCATAGGTGTAAGATATCTTGTACCCTTGTCAAAAAACCCTTTTTGCTGGTCCACAATCATTCTTGTAACATTTAACAATGTATTATTTCTTTGTGATATACATTTAATAGCCCAATCAGCTTCTTTCATTTTTTCAGAAATATAATTCTTAACATCATCAGAAGGATTTTGGGTAAGCACGTTCCGATAATAGCTGCTTATTGAAATATTAGGAGATGAAAAATTATTTAAAAGCACCTCATAATAATCGCTGAATTTAACAACTATCAAATCCGGATTTTGATAATGAATATCCCTTCTGGCGCCAATCCCCATTCCAGGTCTGGGATTCAACTTTTTAATAACTTTATATGCCGCTTTAACTTTATCTGTTGATATACCCAATTTCTTAGCAATGAGATCCAGTTGATTTTTTCCAAGTAATTCAAGATAATTATTAACAAGTGAAAGCACTACTGGATCATCTTCCTTAAGTCTCTCTAATTGAAGCAAAAGACATTCTTTTAAGTTTCTTGCCCCTACACCTGCCGGCTCCATTGATTGGAGCTGGTGCAGGGCTTTTTCTGCCGTTCTTTTATCTATGTTGACAGTCTTTGCTATATCATCTATTTTCTCTTGAATATAACCGTTTTGATCAATGCAGCCTATCATATATTGCACTGACATATAAATTTCTCGGGATACTTTCATAAAGTGTAATTGTGATAGCAAATGCTGATATAAATCCTCATCATCACTTGGTACATATCGGGCCATATCTTTACTGTCTTCATCATCTTCAAATCCATCGTTGTAAACTCTGTATTCTTGGTTTACAGAGTCAAGCCATTCCAGTTTTTTTCTAAGTACCTCAGATCTATCATTTTTAAACGGTTGGTCTTCAAGCTCTACCACAGGATTTTCCACAGCTAATTGTTTAACATAATCCATAAGTTCCAGTGTACTCATGTGAAGAATCTCCATAGATTGCTGCATCTGCGGTGATAAAGACATTTTCTGATTTAAATTTATTTCAATATTCATATATTAACTCCGACTACTACAACAAACAATAGTCCAGAGCTGGTGAGCCCCGGACTATTGTTTAATAGTTATTTTAAGGTTTAACAACGGCAATACATTCAATTTCAACTAATACATCCTTTGGAAGTCTTGCTACTTCTACACAAGATCTTGAAGGAAAATTTACTGTAAAGTATTTTTTGTATACTTCATTAATTG
>JAEYNI010000134.1 GCA_023412635.1 Bacillota bacterium | reverse complement strand
TGTTTTTTCTACAGTTACTGATATTATTACTGTGCATTTTTGCTCTGACAAATCCTTTTATATGGTGGAAAAACAACAATTATCAAAATGTTGTACTTGTAGTGGATACCTCAGGCAGTATGAGCGCTCTCGGAGAAAAGGATAAAAAACTGGAGGAAGCCAAGCAAAAGGCAGGAGAACTTATCAATTCGCTATCCTCCGGTACCAGAATTACACTGATTTCAGCTTCAAAAAATTTTAAGGTTGAGGTCAGCGGAAGTACTGAAAAAAAAGAGGTAATAAACAAGCTAAGAACAATGTCTCCTACAAACAGTGCAGGAAGTATAGAGGATACATATTCTCTGGTAAAAGCCATATGCGATCAATATCAGAGCTATAGAGTAGTTTACTTTACAGATCATAATATGGACTTGAAGGGCCTGAACGGTGAAGTTGTAGAGCTTGGCCCGGAGAGGCCCAATGTAAGCCTTGATTATATAGCCCACACAAAGAAGGACAGCAGCTTGAAGGTAATGGTCAGAGTATCAAATCACAGCAATGAGCCTGAAGAAGCTGAGATCTGCCTGTATGGTGATGAGGAGCTGCTTGACATAAAGAATGAAGTTTTAAATGGTGGGGAATCAAAAACAATTTACTTTGACAATGTGCCTGCTGACTGCAAATACATCTATGGAGAGCTATCTAAAGAGGATGGACTTCTGGAGGATAACAGGATTTATTCTGTTGTAAAGCAGAAGGAAGCAAAAAGGGTTTTACTTTCTACCGAGCAGAATGTTTTTCTTGAAAAGGCCCTTAACACATTAAAGGATATTGAATTATACAAAACACTCCCAGATGAGAAAATAAATGAAGAATTCGACTTGTATATTTTTGACGGAGACCATCAGGGACAGCTTCCTCAGAAGGGGAACATCCTCTTTGTTAATCCACGGAAAGACAATGTATATTTTAAAGCCGGGGAGGAGCTTAGTGGCGGTAAGGCTGCTATTGCTTCCCACGCAATTACAAAATATATGACCAACAGTGATTTTGTAGTATCAAGGGTTAGTTCTTTAGATATGCCTTATTGGGCAAGCCCTTTAATAACGGTAAATGAAAATAACGTGTCCTTCGCAGGGGAATTAAAAGGCCAAAAGGTTGCAGCAATAGGGTTTGATCTTCACAATTCGGATTTTCCACTTACACTCGAATTCCCGGTTTTTGTTAATAACCTGATATCCTACCTGATGGATAGAGATACCATGTCAAATACTCAATACAGCTGCGGTGACGAGCTAGAAATCAATCCTCTGCCCGAGGCTGAGAGTGTATCTGTAAAAGGCCCAGACGGTGTTAATACGGAACTTAGTTCGAAATATCCTTTGAAGCCATATGAAAAAACCTCTACCACCGGCATTTATGAAATAAGTCAAAAAGCAGGAGATAAGCAGATTGAAAAGCTGGTGGCAGTTAACTTCCCGGTTTCGGAAAGCGGGCCTGCAGGCATTGTCGACACAGTAAACAGTGACGAAACCGAAGAACAAAATGCTACTGAAGCCGGAGATAAGGCAGATAGTGTGGTTAATAACCGGGGCGGATTCAATTTGTTGAATATACTGCTTCTGACCGCCCTTATCATTGCAGCTGTTGAATGGCTGGTTTATGTACGTCAATACCGAATTTAAAAGCTTTATGGGTTCTATGAATTTATAAGCTTCAAGAGATTTTATAGCTTCAAAAAGATTGTAGAGATTGAAAGGACGCATATCATGGGAATAAGCTTTGAAAGACCATATTTGTTACTTCTGATACCAGTTCTACTGGGATTGGTAGTGTTATCAACAAAATGGCTTAGAAGAATAAATAAAACCAAAAAAATTCGGATAGCAGTGTTGCGCTGTTCTGTATTAACTCTTCTGGTTCTGGCGGTGAGCGGTATGAGCTTAACGTGGAAGCTGAATAATGTTACCACTCTATTCCTCATAGATGCATCTGACTCCACTTATGCAAACAAAGCCAATATGGAGCAATTTGTCAAAGAGGCCTATAAACTAAAGGGGAGAAAGGACAAAGTCGGAGTTATATCCTTTGGTGATAACGCCCAGGTAGAAAGCTTTGTAAGTGATGAAACAAATTTTACAAAGATCGAAGGAAAGATAAACGGGAACTACACAAATATTGAAAATGCAATTGCAGCTTCTTTATCGATATTTCCGGGCAACAGCAACAAACGGGTGGTCTTAATATCCGATGGGGAAGAAAATTCCGGCAGTGCGGCCAAGATTGCTCTTTCACTTCAGGAACAGGGTATAGACTTCAAATATCATAAGGTTGAGAAAATTGCCGGAGAAGAAGCTCTGGTGGAAAAGATTGAGCTTCCTGAAAGGTTGGCTCTTGATGAAGAATTCAATCTTGTTGTTACTATAAACAGTACTACAGTCCAAAAAGCAAAATTAACCTTAATCAGCGACAGAACAAAGCTTTCGGAACAGACAGTTCAGCTGCAAAAAGGTACAAACAAATTCGTGTTTAAAGATACGGCCACTGAGGGAGGCTTCAGAAGCTACAACGTACTGATTGAGCCTGAAAGGGACAGTCAGAGCAAAAACAATGAGGCTTCAGGCTTTACCAATATAGTTGCAAAGCCTAGAATTCTTGTAATTGAAGATACCGAAGGTGAGTCGGATGAACTGGTTAAAATGCTTAAGGCCTCAAAAGCAGATTATACTCTTGTAAATGCAAGGAGCGCACCAGGTAATATTCAGGATATGAATGCCTATAAAACGATCATAACCTGTAATGTTCAGATAGACAACCTGAATGTAGGCTTTAGGAATTCATTGGAAAGCTATGTGAAGGATTTTGGTGGAGGATTCATAGCTACCGGAGGAGATAATTCCTTTGCTCTGGGAGGGTACTCCAAAACTCCGCTGGAAAAGGTACTGCCTGTATACATGGATATGAGGGGGAAAAAGGAGGCGCCTAAGATGGCATTGCTGCTGATTATTGACAAATCCGGCAGTATGACCGAGGGGGTTGCAGGTGTCAGTAAGGTAGACATGGCGAAGGAGGGTGCCATCAGAAGTCTGGATTCATTAAGAGTGGGTAAGGATGAAATAGGAGTACTGTCTTTGGATGGGGCATACAGCTGGGTGGTAAAAAGGCAGCTGATTAATGACCCTAAGGCTATTGAAGAGGACATTGGGACAATACGAGCTGATGGGGGAACAAGCATAATTCCCTCGTTACAAGCTGCCTATGAATCACTGAAGGAAAGCGATGCAAAGATAAAGCATGTTATATTGCTGACTGACGGTCTAGCCGAGAGAACAGGGTATAATACCTTGTTGGATAATATTAATAAGGAAAATATAACTGTATCGACAGTTGCTGTAGGACAGGATTCAGATAAACAATTACTATCGATGATAGCAAATACCTGTAACGGAAGATTTTATATTACCGACGCCTACTCAAACATACCTTCCATATTTACAAAAGAGACCTTTATGGCCGCCAGAACATACTTAAACAACAGGGAGTTTACTCCTGTTATTAATTATGACCATTCTGTTCTGAAAGGTGTTGCAGAAGGCGGTTTGCCTTCACTTTTGGGATATGTAGGTGCGTCTCAAAAGGAAACAGCCAGAGTAATATTAAGAAGTGACGAGGATGACCCTATTCTGACCGTCTGGCAATACGGGCTTGGAAAAGCAGTAGCCTGGAACTCCGATGTATCAGGAAAATGGAGCTCAAACTATATTCCCTGGGAAAGAAATCTTAAGCTTTGGCAGAACATAATTAATTTTACCGTTGAGGACTATGATAACGAGAATTCATCCCTTGAAATATCTCAGGAGGGTTCCAAAGCTGTCGTAACTTTAAAAAATAAAGCTATTGAAAATGAATTGAGCAGTAAAGCTACAGTTATTAGTCCCTCTGGAGAATCAATTGAAACAACCCTTAATCCCGTTGCACCCGGAGAGTATTCCGGCACCTTTGATATAAAAGAAAACGGGGTATATATGGTCAGCGGAAAACAGGATAAAAATGGAGAACTGTTAAATGCTGTAAAGCAGGGTTATGCTGTTCAATATTCACCGGAATATAAAATTAACAACAGTGATAACCTTGAAAAGCTTGTAGCCGAGGTTGGAGGTAAAATTATAAAAGAACCTAAAGAGGTTTTTGAAGGTGAAATGCAAAATAAGAGAGGGCAGAGAGATTTAACTCCATATCTGATAGCACTATTCCTTATTTTGTTTATGCTGGACATTGCTTTTCGAAGGCTGAATCTGAATACAGGCAAACTGAAGGCTGCATTGGAAAAGGCGGGCAGCACATTAAAGCAGTTTAGCTCAAATGTACTGAAAATCGGTACTATAGGTAATTCAAATTCGGAAAAGCAGATTAAGCGTAACATAGCTCCAAATAATATAGGTGCGCCATCATCCATTAAAAATGCTAATAATCAATTTAATTCGGATAAAGGTAATACGGGAAATGCAGGAAGCTATGAGAATATAGACAAATATGCTGAAATTGAAAGCGAGACGCCTCAAAATAGAAAAACTGAAGCAAAAGATAGTAAAAATAGTAATGAAGGGAAAACTGCCGACAATATGTCAAAAACAATGGAAGCCAATACTCTTGATACCTCGCAACTGCTAAAACGAAAGAGATTCAAATAGTACATTTTATATTCCATTTTTAGGGCTATAGTTGTAAAATGTAACTATTATTAAAAAAATGAAAGGGATTCCAGATGATAAAAAGAATCGGGGTTAAACAAGCAGGAAAAATCTATATTTCAATGAACATACTAACTGTAATTGTTCATTTACTGGTTATTTTTGGGATGATCCCGTATACGTGGACTAATGGTGGCCGGTCTGCAACATATGAAACTGCAAGACAGATATCATTAAACAGTATTCCCTATTTTGTTGTTTTGACTGGAATAGTATTAGTATCAAGTGGATTTGTGAAAGTGAAATGGAATAGTGTAACCAAAACAATAATTTCAATATTATTATGGATTAATGTTGCCTACACTTTTTTAGGACTGATTTTTCAGTTTCTTGGTACACCCTTCGAAAAAGTTGTTATGAGTCTGGTGTGTATTACTTGTATTATTATGGGAATCCGTTTGGCCATTGAAAAAAGGCAGTAAGTACAAGGAAACAAGAACAAACATGGAGCAAATCCTTTGGTTGTAAAGTATTGATTTTGCAATCAAGATAATTAATTTGGGGGGAAGATCATGGATGAAATATTAAAAGTTAAACTTCATGATGTTCCGTTAAAGCATAAAAACGAGCATTCTGAGTATGAATATTATAAGCGCGAACTTGTACCAAAAAAGAATGCCCGACAATGTTCCATATCTGTTTATGAGATACCTCCTGGTAAATCGGCATATCCATATCATTACCATACAAAGAACGAAGAAGCGTTTTATATTATAAGTGGTAACGGTACTTAAAACTCCATCAGGAGAAATAAAAGTATCAGCAGGAGAATTTATGTTTTTTCCGCCAAATGAAAAGGGAGCTCATAAATTAACTAATACATCTGATTCAGAGTTACTTGTATATCTAGACTTTGATACACATAATGATATAGATGTAGCCTTTTATCCCGATTCAGGGAAAATAGGTGTCTGGGGTGAGAACCTCAACAAGGTGTTTAAAGTGAATCAGCAAGTTGAGTATTATGATGGTGAATAGATATATTAAAGTTTTCCTTTTATGAGAGTGTGGGATTTCACATTGAAAAAGAATATTCACAGCTATGGGAATCTGGAGCAATAAAAATGATCAAAACATGGTAGCAAATTATAGTTAAGTCTTTACCAATGCCTTGTTACGCCAGGAGGATCTATGAAAAAAAGTTATACATTGGTTTGGGTGTATTAATACTCATCACTATTTCTTTCACTGTAGTAATGAGACTATTAGACCAAATAGGTGGAGAAAGAATAACACAATACCAAGAAAATAACATTCAAAAAATTACAGTATCACCTCTTAATTCATTTAGTGGTAGAGAACTAAAACTTGATACCAGACAAGATATAGAGGAATTTATTAAATTCATTAATTCCATGGAATATAAAGAGCTGAAAAAAGCAGGGATAATTGGTGGAGAGACCGCAGAATATAGGATTCATATTATCTATAAAAGTGGACAATTCGAAAATATAGATATACGTCATGCAATGCCAAGAGGAATAGTTAGTAGAATACTTGGAGATTCTTATATCCAGATTCGCCATGAGAATAACCTGTATAGATGTGTAAGTTTAAGCTATAATGAATTTGAAATGTATATAAATAACTTCAAAAGAGACTAATGCTACTCTATACTTAGAATAAAATATATTACCACACAAACAGTTAATGTACAGTCTTTTTTTCTCAAATTGAACAGAATACTGCTCACAAAGGCATTTCAGCCTTTGTAAGTTGAATTGGTATTTGCAAATAGTTGATGGCATATTTCCCCACAAATAATAGTATTATTAATGAATTACTTTTTGGAACCTGTCGCTGCAAAGTGAAAACTATAGTTATTCATTAATTGGGGGTTGTAGTAATGAATATTAGGATTGCTAATAATAACGATGTCGATAAGCTAATAAAAGCCAGATTAGATTATTTTGCAACAGAAAAATGGGAACTTCCCGTTGATAAGAGAGATATGCTTATTGCTCAGTTGCGACAGTACTACTCAAAGCATTTGAATCTTGATTTTTTTGCAGCTTTTATGGAAGATGATAATGAATGTATCGTTTCCACAGCATTTTTAGTAATTAGTGAAAAACCAGCAAATTTGTCATGGCCTACTGGCAAAACTGGATTGTTTCTTAATGTTCTTACATATCCTGAATATCGCAAGAGGGGTTATGCTACAAGCATAATGAATGTACTAATTGAAAAGGCGAAAAAACAAGGGGTATCATATTTAGAACTATCGGCATCAGATTCAGGAAAACCCTTATATAAAAAACTTGGCTTCCTCGAACACAAATCTTCAGATTTTACAGCCATGAGAATGTCACTATTATGATTACGAGATTTAAATAACAAACGGCCAAAAAGCCTTGGTGTGTTCATTCAGAAGTATCAGCCCACCTATTCAATCAGGTTTTCAGAAAAGAATTTTGGGCAAAGCGATGGGATACGTGCTATACCCCATTATGCGGCATTTTGCATATAATAGCCTCCATTGCTGTGATTCCAGTACATATATTAAATTGAATCTATACACAAAAATATAGAACGCCCATTTAGGCGTTCTATATTTTTTGGCACTGTTCTTCTTCCTTGCATCCATTTCTTCCGAGAGAGCTGCATAGAGCTTTTCGATTTGTATGTCTTGTATACCTATAAGAGTGTAAAATAATAAAATTTTCAAATGTAATAAAACGTTTGGCAGGTGGCTTCTCCTCGTACAGATTAAAAATTGACTTGTTTATTCTCCTAATATAGTATTTAATGTAGTGAGTTATTGATATTTATTTATATACATATGGGGGATAACTATGGATGCTCAAGCATTTTGGAATGTAATTGGAACTTATAATCAATCTACGTGGATTATTCAAATCATACTGTTTTTATTCATAGTTCTAAGTATTGTAATTGCTTATTCCGGTAAGTGTATCTGGATGCCTGAAGTTACTTTAGGAATAACAAATCTGTTTATCGGTTTTGTTTTCTTTTTGTTTTACGGAACTGAACCAATTCAGAAGTTTTTTGCATTTCCATTGTATATTGCTGTTGGCTTTTTATTTTTGTGGGAAGCTGTTAAACACAAAGCGAGTGACTTTAAACATTTTAATAAATGGAAGTGGATGCTTTTTTGTGTAATAATGTTGTACCCATTTATATCAATGATGTTTGGCAATTCTTTTCCCAAAATGGTTGTCTATATAATGCCTTGCCCCGTTATCAGTCTCAGTATCCTAATTTATTCATGTTATGAACATAGAAACAAAATGCTACTTACACTAATGGCAATATGGGGTCTCACAGGAATAAAGGCATTTATTGTGAATGCTTATGAGGATGTTATTTTATTGATTTGTGGCATATATTGTTTGGGTATCTTAGTGAAGCAGTTCAAGAAACAGAGATTATAAGCATACCAAAGTTAGCCTAATTTGAAATCTTTATTTTACACATGCTCCAATACCAATAGATTTTATATCTAAAAACAAGTAAATAGCTATAAAAAAACACCACATTATTCTGTAAAAGAAGATGTGGTTTTGTTTTTTGACGCAATAGCGGGAAGACGAGTTAGAAAATTGAACGTTGAGAACTGAGTAGTGCGGTAGAGATTGAAAGTACGTATTGACATAAATTTAATCCATATATAGTATTTAGTGTAACAAGATGGATTCTAATTAATATAAAATCAAGGGGAGTGAGAATAATGGCTGAAGTTATAAAAGCATATAAACAGACTGTTCCAGCAATGAGGTTTATAGGTAAGAAATACACTGATAACGATCGCATTAGCGGTAATTTTAGTCCAAAATGGGGTGAATGGTTTAATCAAAATTGGTTCAGTGCTATATCAAACCAAATAAGTAAGAGTATTAACCTAAATTATGATGAAATTACGGACTATATTGGATTGATGCGTTGGAAGGACGGGGAACCATTTGAATACTGGATAGGTCTATTTACTCCAGAAGCAACCCTAGCTCCTGATGGATTTGAATATGTTGATTTCCCTGAAAGTCAATTGGGTGTTTGTTGGGTTTATGGTAAGGAAGGCGAAGTTTATGGCAGAGAGGCTGAGTGTTCTAGGAGATTAATGGATGAGGGATTTAACATTATACCAGATGAGAATAACGCATGGTGGTTCTTTGAGAGATATTGTTCTCCGAGATTTACAACTCCTGACTATCAAGGAAATATAATACTTGATATTTGCCATTTTATTAAATGATATAAGCTAGATCATTAATAATTTAAAAGGATCTACTATTTACATATACGTAAATTTATAATGGCTCTAATGCTTGATAAATATAAAATACTACCGCACATTCAGTTAAACGGATGTGCTTTTTTATTGCACAAAATGAATAGAATGCGGCCGGAAAGACGTTCTTTGCGATTTGAATATAAATTCACTTTATCTTTGCATTGATGATATGGATAGGGCAATAACTTTTTACCGAAGGGAAGTATCCATATGAAGGTATACAAGGTGATGAAAGCCAGGAAATTAAATAAGCAGAAAGATAAGAACTGCAAATTGTCTCTAGTTCTTTTTTCGTGATTTTTTGAAAGGGGAAATGAATTTGAAAAGGTTTGGGATTACCTGCATATACAATAAATTAATCAAAGAATTATAAAATGCTACCTTATAGTCCCGTGAAACCAGGAACAGATTGGAGCGCTGAACCTTTGTAATTTATATTAATATTACCCGAAAAATATACTTATTTTTGATTTTTCTTGACGAATAAATCAAAATCAGCATACAATATGATTTAGAGGTGATTATTTATGCGTAGAAAAATCGAGACTCAGCTTGTAGAGTGGAAAGATAGAGAGAGAATGCCCCTATTGCTTTATGGTGCCAGGCAGGTTGGAAAAACCTACATTCTCACGGAGTTTGGCGAGAAGTATTTCGACAATACCGTATATGTCAACATGGAAACGAATCTTTCGGTTGCCAGATATTTTAATGACGACATTACGCCAGAAAGACTGATACGTTTCCTTGAAACAACGGTAAATGAAGAAATCATTCCTGATAAAACATTAATTATATTTGATGAAATACAAAGCTGTGAAAGGGCATTGACGGCTCTTAAATACTTTTGTGAGTTAGCACCGGAATATCATGTAGCGGCGGCCGGAAGTTTGCTAGGCGTTGCTATAAACAGGGAAAAATATAGCTTCCCTGTGGGCAAGGTGGAAAGCGTGACACTCTACCCGCTGGATTTTGAGGAATTTCTATGGGCAATGGGAGAAGAACGGCTTGCTCAGGAGATTCGCATTTGTTTTACCGATATTGCGCCAATGCCGGAAGCTCTCCACAATAAAGCATTGGAGCTGTATCGCTATTACTTAATCGTAGGCGGTATGCCTGCCAGCGTTTCATCCTTTATCAAATCCGGTAAATTGGTACTTGTACCCAATGTTCAGAATGAAATCACCGGCAACTATGTTGCAGACATGGCAAAGTATGCTGATACTTCCGAAACAGTGAAAATACGTGCCTGTTTCAATTCCATACCTGCTCAGCTTGCCAAGGAAAACACGAAGTTTCAGTATAAGGTTATCCAAAAAGGCGGCAGTGCTGCTCTGTTTGGGGCTTCAATCGACTGGTTGACACAAGCGGGAGTCGTTTTGAAATGCCAAAAGATTGAACATGCCCAGAACCCTATTTCTGTTTACGCAGATTTATCTTCTTTTAAGCTGTATATGAGTGATGTCGGCTTGCTTGTCATGAAATCAGGATTGGCACTGCAAACGATATTGACTGGCGAATCCAACATTTTCATGGGAGCTGTAACTGAAAATTACATCGCGCAGGCTCTTGTGTCCAACGGATATACGCCTTACTACTGGACAAGTGAACATTCGGCAGAACTTGATTTTGTGATACAAAAGGATGCGGATATTGTTGGCATTGAAGTCAAAAAGTCTACTAGTACCAAGTCAAAAAGCCTTGGTGTGTTCATTCAGAAGTATCAGCCAACCTATTCAATTAGGTTTTCAGAAAAGAACTTTGGACAAAGCGATGGGATACAAGCAATACCCCATTATGCGGCATTTTGTGTATAATAGCCTCCATTGCGGTGTTTTCAGCATATACATTGAATTCAATCAAAGCAATCAAAGCAAAAAATATAGAACGTCATATGGCGTTCTATATTTTTTAGGCACTTTTCTAATTCATTGTAACTATTTCTTCCGAGAGAGCTGCATAAAGCTTTTTGATTTACTTGTCATTCATCTTTAGGGATTTTATATATTTTATTATTACCAAACAGCGGAAGGTCGCTATTTCCTTGCTTATTTGCGCCAACGCTTTTTTGTCTGCACCTAATGAATTAATTGAGCTTGCAGATTATGTTTCAGAAATAAATGCTATTATGCATCCCATGTCTCTGGGAATCCAGGCAAGAATAGGCATTGAATTTTAAAAGGAATTTTTATAGTGTAAAGAGGATGCTTTCTCTATCCATTTTCGTTCTGTTTTCATATTTTAGGCAAAGCGATATTGCGATTAGCTTGTGGTACTCAACCAGCAACAGATTTATTCACAGGATAGTAGTGAAAAGGTATTGAATCGTCAAATTCTTTTGACGGTTTTTTAAGTTGAGAGAATTACAAATCATTAACACAAATCATTAATAATTCGGAATATATTGTAAAATTCGATATTTTATAATATAATATGATAAAACATGACAAACTCCTACATCTATTATGTACTTTCGTAATTGTAGTATTCTAATACCCCTTAAAATATTAATAATTACTAGAAAGGAAATATTAAATGAATCAATCAATTCTAAAAGCTCAAGGAAAATTCGCTAACTCGGTATCATTCTATAGTGCTTTATTTAGCGTATAGGTGTAGGTCTAAGCTTTATATTAGCTAAATTATATTTAGTTACTATATTAATTGTAATATGTATAATAATGGCTATTATTTCAAGATTTCTCGAAAAAAAATCTGATTTATTCTACAGTAT
>JAEYNI010000132.1 GCA_023412635.1 Bacillota bacterium | reverse complement strand
AGGTATGAGACGTAAAAATGAAGTGTACAATACATTTGAGAAGCTTGAAAAAATATGGGACGAATACCAGGTCTACGAGAAAGATGACGAGTACAATAATGAAAAGCTCTAGAATGAAAAGCTCTAGGATGAAAAGCTCTAGAATGAAAAGCTCTAGATAATAAGGCTTTTCTTACTATATCAGATAATATATCCAAAGCTGTTACGCAGCTCTTAGGAGCTAAGGTTAAAGAAATCTAAAAATAAATCAAGGAGGTACCGGGCCCGTGCCATTTCTATCAAGGAAATACATATTTCCTTGATGTTCTTAGCGAAATGCTGGGCATGGGCATAAACATGGATACAAAAAAAGTAATAGTTATCGGAGGAGGGCCTGCAGGCATTATGGCTGCAGGCATTGCTGCGCATAGAGGCAATAGGGTGGTACTTTGTGAAAAAAATGACCGTCTTGGGAGAAAGATATTGATTTCAGGAAAGGGCCGCTGCAATATCACAAATGACACAGATATTGAAGGCCTTATAGAAAATACTCCCGGTAACGGCAATTTTCTATATTCCGCTTTTTATACCTTCTCAAATCAGGATCTGATAGAATTTTTCAAGGAACTTGGTCTTGAGACAAAAGTTGAAAGGGGAGGTAGAGTATTTCCGGTCTCAGATTCAGCCAAGGACGTGGTAGCGGCTCTTATTAGGTTTTTAAATAGAAACAATGTAAGCATACGGACGAATTCTCCTGTAAAAAGTATTCTGGTGGATAACGGCAGTGTTAGTGGTGTTGAATTGACCGATGGTACGGTACTGGGAGCTGATTCTGTTATTCTTGCCGTGGGAGGAATGTCCTATCCTGGGACAGGTTCTACCGGGGATGGTTATGAAATGGCAAAGAAGCTAGGTCATACAATTACAACGTTACAGCCCTCTCTTGTACCACTGGTGACAAAAGAGGAGTGGGTCAGGGATTTACAGGGCTTATCTCTTAAGAATATTTCTGTAACCTTTATAAATAATAAGGGAAAAGAGATATATAGTGACTTTGGTGAAATGATATTTACTCACTTCGGTGTATCGGGGCCTGTAATACTTAGTGCCAGCAGACATTTGCTTTCCTATGATTTTAAAGATGTAAAATTGTCAATTGATTTGAAGCCTGCCCTCTCAGAAGAAAAACTTGATGAAAGAGTACAGCGAGATTTTGATAAATACAGCAGAAAGCAGTTTAAGAATTCTCTGGAAGAATTACTGCCCCAGAAGCTTATACCGGTTATGATTTTCCTTTCAGGAATAGACCCATACAAGCCGGTACATCAAATTACAAAGGAAGAAAGAAAAAGGCTTGTTTCATTATTAAAGCATCTTGAGGTAACCATTGCGGCTGCAAGACCCATAAAGGAAGCAATTGTTACAGCCGGAGGTATAAAGGTCAATGAAATAAACCCATCAACGATGGAGTCAAAAAAAGTTAAAGGTCTTCACTTTGCTGGAGAAATCATAGATGTGGATGCATATACAGGAGGTTTTAATCTGACGATAGCTTTCTCAACGGGTTATTTGGCTGGAATGAGCTGCTGACATAAATACTGATGCAACGCACTTGTGTATAAGTATCAGGTTAAAATCAGTGTATTCAAATTCACTATAGGAAATGATGACTATTTCACCCCAAAATTGAGCATATTATCAATGTGAAAAATATATGATCATTTAGATTGGGGGGATTAAGGATTAAAATAAAGATTTTCAAATTTAAAAACAGTCAGCATAAAAGTGAAAAGAATACTGTTCTGGAGAATATACTGTTCAGCACCTGTATATTATGCTTTTTAATATTAATAATAGTCCAGGTAATTCTAGCAGTCCCCTCCTTCAGAAATACGTTACACCTTACTGATAAAAGTATAGGGGTGCCATTGAACGGAGACGAATATCTGTACACCCAGGGACAAATGACTTTAAAAGTGATTGGGGAGGAACCTGACCCAATGTTGAAGATTCTTGTAAACGGGGATAACGTTGCCCAGTTCGATACTACAGAGATGATAATAAATGTCAGGGATGGAGATGTAGTTGAAATAGACGGAAGTCAAAGCCTTGTAGGACATATAGTTAAGGTGGAGTCAATTACTACCAATATAAATGCTAAATGCAAAAATGCTGTAATCAACATTGAAAATAATATAAAAAGATTGGTAAAGGTTCAGATGGGATAAGTAAATCACCCCGGTGGCAAATAAACTAAAGATTGTTTTATAACCTAAAAACCTATATAATATTTTGTATAGGTTTTTTTGGATGTACCACCTCTGCGTTTATTTGGCCCATGGACTTTTCAATTTTTGTTTTATGCTTTAACATTTTATGGTCACTCTGTGGCCAAAGCCATTACATGCCTTTTCATTACTATTTGTGTACGCGCCATGCGCGTAGATGGGGGATAATATGACAGAATTTGGTAGTAAAGATATAGCAAGTGCTGCAATAAAAATAGCGCTGACAAATGATAGAGTATCCGAAAAGAAATTACAGGCGGAATTTGCTCAATCGGGTATACAATCTGCTGCGGTTGATTACGGTGGAGAGTTTATTACATCGGTGATGAAGATTGTTGAACGAGCAGTTGTATCATCTAAAAGAGAAGGCGTTATTTCGGAAAGTCATGCGGAGCAGGGCGCTGTTGCGGGAGCGACAAGAGAAGCAATTTCGCAGATTATGCCCAAGGCCATTGGTTTAAATGTTGGAGGGAAAATAGGAATAGCAAGGTATAAGGATCATATAAGCGTTGCAGTGTTTTTTGGTATCGGATTGCTTAACCTTAACGAGGTTGCTATCGGTCTTGGACATAGAGTAGTTTGATTTGTAATTTATTTGTTTGGGGGTTGGAAGGATGCAAGTACGAGCCATACGAGGGGCTATAACCGTTCCTGAAAATACAAAAGACTCTATTTTGGAAGGAACAAGAGAGTTACTTGATGAAATAATAAATAAGAACAATATTAAAAAAGATGATATAATAAGTATCATTTTTTCAATGACTAATGATTTAAATGCAGTCTTTCCGGCGGTAGCTGCCAGGGAGCTTGGCTTGACCGACGTTCCGTTAATGTGTTCAAATGAGATTAATGTTCCGGGGAGCCTTAAAAGCTGTATTAGGATTTTACTTCATCTAAACACAGACAAAGCTAACAGTGACATGAATCATGTATATTTAAAAGATGCAGTGGCTTTGAGGCCTGATTTAGCCTGTAAATAACAAAAACTAAGGTTGTTAAAGGAGACGGTAATGTCAAGAAGTATAGCAATAGACGGACCTGCAGGTGCCGGGAAAAGTACCATAGCAAAAAAAGTTTCTGCAAATTTGGGTTTTATTTATCTTGATACAGGTGCCATGTACAGGACTGTGGCTTTAAAGGCAATCAGAAGCCGTATTGATACAAAAAATCAAAAAGAACTTGCTGTTATGATGGATTCACTTAATATATCTATATCACATGACAATAACCTCCAAAAAATTTTTCTTGATGGTCAGGATGTTTCAGAAGCTATCAGAACTCCCGAGGTTTCGGTAGGTGCGTCAAATGTCGCAGTTTTCCCCGAAGTCAGATTGAAGATGGTTGATTTACAGCGTAAAATTGCTTCTGAACACGACGTTGTTATGGATGGACGTGACATCGGGTCATATGTACTGCCCAATGCAGATTTAAAAATATTCCTGACTGCTTCAGTGGATGAAAGAGCCAGAAGAAGATACGAGGAGCAGATTCAAAAGGGGCAGTCTGTCACCTTTGACTCAGTTAGAGCTGATATGGTTTACAGAGACAATAATGACAGCTCAAGGGCTTTTGCACCGCTGACCAAGGTAGCAGACGCTATTGAGATAGATTCTACAACGCTTAGTATAGATGAGGTTGTTGAAAGGATTCTATATTTTTTTAATAATTATGCTAACATTAAAATTGATGACATATCCTAGACCGGAGAACAGGGGAACTACTTATGGAACTGATTATAGCCAATACTGCCGGTTTTTGCTTCGGCGTAAACAATGCAGTAAATATTGTTTTTGACCTGGCGTCCGAATCAAATGCAAAAATATACACTTTGGGTCCTATTATTCACAATGAGCAGGTTGTTGACAAACTAACTCAACATGGAGTCACTGCCATAAACAGTCCTGAAGAGGCAAAAGGTGATGCCAAGGTTATAATTCGAGCTCACGGAGTTGGTCCGGACACTTTAAAGCAGCTTAGAGAACAAGGGGTGGAAATAGTTAATGCCTCCTGTCCGTATGTTGAAAAAATACAAAAACTTGTCAGTGAGAAATATGAAAAGGATTATCAGGTAATAATTATAGGTGACAAACACCATCCTGAAATAATTGGTATTAACGGCTGGTGTAATAATACCGCCTACATTATTGAAAGTGAAGAGCAGGTTAACAGTTTACCTCAAATAGAAAAAAATATATGTGTAGTTGCTCAGACTACATTTATTCGAGATAAATGGGAAAAAATTATAAAGAGTTTAAATAAAAGGTTTGAAAATGTTATAAAATTTGATACAATATGTAATGCAACAGACAAAAGACAAGTTGAAGCTGAAAAGATTTCTAAAGAAGTTGATATGGTTCTGGTCATTGGAGGACAAAACAGTTCAAATACCAATAAGCTCTACGAAATCTGCAAAAAGAATTGTGAAAGAACTTACAAAATACAAACAGCCAGTGACATTCCACCGGTTGATATAAAAAAAATTAAAAAAATTGGTATTACTGCAGGGGCGTCAACACCTGACTGGGTAATCAAGGAGGTTATTCATA
>JAEYNI010000077.1 GCA_023412635.1 Bacillota bacterium | reverse complement strand
TATTCCGTCAATCTCTCAGGCAAAAGGACAGAGTATGCAATAATAACTATTTTTATAGTTTTATTTTGCGTTTTCTTTACGTTTCAGAGGTCAAATCATTCAGATTTGGCCTTTATATATTTTTATTGAAATATTTATAAAAGAAAAAGGAGTGTTTAAGATGAATAGAGTTTATAATTTTTCTGCAGGACCCTCAATGCTTCCTGAACCTGTTTTGGCTAAAGCAGCCGAAGAAATGTTAAGTTACAATGGTACAGGTATGTCTGTAATGGAAATGTCCCATAGATCAAAAGTTTATATTTCCATAATCGAAAATACTGAGAGTCTTATCCGTAAGCTTATGAAAATTGATAATTCCTACTCAGTGTTATTTTTGCAGGGCGGAGCCTCCTCTCAATTTTCAATGATTCCATTGAATCTTTTCAGCAAGTATAAAAAAGCAGACTTTATTAATACCGGTAACTGGTCGAAAAAGGCTATTTCAGAAGCAAAGCTTTACGGTTCGGCGAATATCATTGCATCTTCAGAAGAAACGAATTTCACATTTATACCCGAAAACTATACCATTTCTCAAGATGTTGATTATGTTCACATTACCAGCAATAACACCCTTGAGGGTACACGCTTTACGGATTATCCAGAAACAGGGAACATTCCTCTAGTGGCCGATATGTCAAGTGATATAATGTCTGCAGAAATCGACGTTAACAAGTTTGGACTTATTTATGCAGGTGCACAGAAAAACCTTGGTCCAGCAGGCCTTACAATAGTAATAATTAAGAATGACTTAATTGGAAAGCACCTAGATATCACTCCTACCATGATGAGATATGAGACCCATGCCAAGGAAAAATCCCTTTATAATACTCCTCCCTGCTATAGTATTTATATGGCAGGACTGGTTTTCAAGTGGCTTGACGATATGGGTGGTATAAAAGCAATTGAAAAGGTTAATATTGAAAAGGCTACCCTCCTTTATAATTTCCTTGATGAATCAAAAATGTTTTTAAACAAGGTAAATGTAAAGGACAGATCCCTTATGAATATTCCTTTCACAGCTCCAACCGATGAGTTGAACGAAAAGTTTATAAAGGAAGCTGAACAAGCTGGTCTCTGCACCCTTCGCGGACATCGCTTAATAGGCGGTATGAGAGCAAGTATCTACAATGCAATGCCAGTAGAGGGTGTAATCAAGCTGGTTGAATTTATGAAGAAATTTGAGCTTGAAAACAAATAGTTGAATGAAAGGATGAGTCAGTATGTACAAGATACAAATGTTAAATAAAATAGCCAATTGCGGACTTGATCTGCTGCCGGAGGAAAACTATAAAATATCCACAGACGAGGTTAATCCCGACGGCATACTTGTCAGAAGTGCGAATATGCTTGATATGGAGCTGCCGAAAAACCTTAAGGCTATCGCAAGAGCAGGTGCAGGAGTTAACAATATTCCCATTGAAAAATGTACTGAAAAAGGAATAGTTGTTTTCAATACTCCTGGAGCAAATTCCACAGGAGTAAAGGAACTTGTTATTGCCTCTCTTTTGCTCTCCTCAAGAAAAATAGTAAAAGGCATTGAATGGGCTCAATCCTTAAAGGGTAAAGGCGACGAAGTTCCAAAGCTGGTTGAGAAAGGTAAGTCCCAGTTTGAAGGCCCTGAAATTAAAAATAAGAAAATCGGTGTTATTGGTTTGGGCGCAATTGGTGTAATGGTTGCAAACGACTGTATCTCATTAGGTATGGAAGTTATGGGTTACGATCCGTATATTTCAGTAAAAGCAGCATGGGGCCTTTCAAGTTCTGTTATAAGAGCTACAAGTCTGGATCATCTGCTCTCAACCTGCGATTATATAACAATTCATGTACCATTAACAAATGAGACAAAAAATACCTTAAATAAAGAAAAATTCGAAGTAATGAAAAAAGGTATAAGGATAATAAACCTTGCCCGCGGCGGTCTGGTTTCAAACAAGGATTTACTCGAAGCCATCAGCAACGGTACAGTTTCCTGCTACGTAACCGACTTCCCCGAGGATGAATTGCTGGGTATAGATGAAATAATCACTATCCCCCATCTCGGTGCTTCTACTCCCGAATCAGAAGAAAATTGCGCTGTTATGGCTGTAAATCAGTTAAGTGATTACCTTGAAACAGGTATGATCAAGAATTCGGTAAACTTCCCTGACTGCGATATGTTACCTACTGACAAGACCAGAATAATTACTGTTCATCGCAATATTCCAAGTATGATTGGGCAGATGACCACCATACTTGCAGCAAATAAAATCAATATCGCCGACATGCTTACACGTCACAAGGATACTATAGGTTACAATGTTATAGATATTGAGGGTGATCTGAATGATGAAGTTGTTGATAAAATAAGAGCTATTGATGGAGTTAAAACTGTAAGGGTTATTTTACCTCAGAAATAAGTAAATTCCATATATAATATAAAGTTATTTTTTGAAATATGTACCAAAGCGAGGGCTGTTGCATAACAATATGGATTAATGTATTTTATAGTTATGCGGCACCCCCGCTCATTTTATTTGGTTTTTAAGCTCTCAAGTTTTGGAGTTAATTTTTGGATCATTCCCTTTGGAGCTTTTTCTTTAAACATTTTTAAACACAACTCTTCGGTTACTACCTTAACCTTGTTTTTAATTATCCAATCTTCAATTTCATGTTTAACTAGCCCTGAGAAGATTGAAGGAACAGCATCTATAACCAGAATGAACATCTTTTTACTGTTTCCTTCCCAGGTCAACGTATCCAAAACAGAACCTTTCATATATTGCCTCCTAATATTCTACAAGTAGGTTTACAGGATATCATTACATTCTATGGCAACAATATGAAAATAGTTCATGTTTTTTAACAAACAGTTATGTTCAATACAATTTGTAATTAATTAATTATTTTAGAAGCCTTTAATAAATTCAAGATTAATTATTATAGAAGCCTCTTAATTAATTCAAGATTGCTCTCAGCAGACAGGTAGGAGAGCGGAACATCAAAAACTGTTTTAACTCCGGTATTTCCTTCCTTATTCATTCTGACCGCAGCTCTTGCGTATGCAACCAGGACATTGGCTGTAAACTCAGGATTGCTGTCAAGCTTTATTGAAAACTCAATGATATGGTTGTTTGAATTTTCACCTGTACTTCCGCATCTGAATACAAAGCCTCCATGGGGCATCTTTGAATGGTTTTTCTTTAATTCTTCCTCTGAAATAAAATGTACTATGGTTTCATAATCAGAGAAATAATTGGGCATGTTCTTTATGTTAGCTTCAATTGCGGCTTTATCAGCGCCTTCTTCAGCAACAACGAAGCATTCTCTCAAATGCTTTTGTCTTGTTGTCAATTCCGGGTTGCTACCGCTTCTGACACTTTCTATTGCCTTATCAATTGGTATGGTATATTGAATACCATTTTTAACTCCAGCTACTCTTCTGATTGCATCTGAATGACCCTGGCTAACGCCCTTGCCCCAGAAGGTATAGTCATTACCTTCTGGAAGTATGGCTCCGGAAAGCATCCTTATCATTGAGAACAAGCCCGGGTCCCAGCCTACAGAAATTATGCCTGTTTTTTTAGAAGCAGCTGCCGCCTTATTTACCTTTTCGAAATATTCAGGTATCTTGGCATGTGTATCAAAGCTATCAACAATGTTGAACATTGCCGCAAATTCGGGTCCCTGCTCAGGCAGGTCAGTTGCGGAACCTCCGCAAAGAATCATTACATCAATGTCCTCAGTATAATTCTTTGCCTCATTAATATTTACTACCTTTGCTCCAGGAGTATTTATTTTGAAGCTGTCAGCAGCTCTTCTTGTAAATACCGCCACAAGCTCAGTATCCGGATTTTGCTTTATGGCAGCTTCAACTCCTCTGCCTATGTTTCCGTATCCAACTATTCCAATTTTTATCTTGCTCATATTATCCTCCATGAGCCACCTATGTGGCCATCAAATAGTAAATAAGTATATATCCTTTACCGCACTGGGGCGAACAAAGGGGGTTTATTGGGTTTAGTGCTTATAGTTTGATTTAATGCATTAAACATTATACGGAGCAATGATGTCCTCAAAGGTATCTCTGCGTCTGATAAGGACAGCTTCACCATTTTCCTTTATCATTACTTCGGCAGGGCGCAGTCTCATGTTGTAATTTGAGCTCATTGCAGCACCATAGGCGCCTGCGTCCATTATTCCCAATATATCTCCCTCCTGTACCTTTGGAAGGTTTCTATGCTTCGCAATAACATCTCCGCTTTCGCAGATATTACCTACCACCGTCACAGCCTCGGTTTCGCCCTGGTTCTGGGGAACGCCGTTTTTATATACTTCTATATCATGATGAGAATCATACATGACAGGTCTTGCAAGAACGTTGAAACCGATATCTGTTCCTACATACCTGTTCCCATAGTTATTCTTGGTTGCATATACCGTACCCAGCAGTACTCCAGACTCGGCTACAATATAACGACCTGGCTCGGATTTGAACAATATTTTCTTGCCGTATTTCTCAGTCCACTGCAAAAGCACCGCAGTAAGTTTTTCTTTGAAGCTGACAAGATCCAGCGGTGCCTGACCTTCCTGCTTTCTGTACGGTATCCCGAAGCCTCCGCCCATATCTACAAAATCAATATCCTCAAACTGCTCAGCAACCGATAGAAGGGATTTTACACCTTCAATGTATGAATCGCCTTCCATAAACAGTGAGCCTATATGCTGGTTTATCCCGGTTATTTTCAAATCATATTTTTTCGCTATTTCCTTAACCTGGGGAACACAGTCAATATTTACACCGAACTTGGTCTTCTTACCTGCTGTTATAACTTTTTCATGGTGTCCGGCACCTACCCCGGGGTTAAATCTTACAGCAGCCTTTCCGCCGGGATTAATTTTACCAAGAAGCTCCAGCTGAGAAAGAGAATCCACACTTACAAGTACTCCCATTTCAACTGCATATTTTAGCTCGGCCTCAGATACATTGTTGGGTACAAAGAACAGCTCTTCCGGTTTGTAGCCTGCGTGGAGCAGCAGCTGAACTTCTCCTGCCGACATGGCATCGGCTCTCAGACCCTCTTCCCTTACAATTTTAATAATATGCAGATTTGAATTTGCCTTGATTGAGTAATTGGGGATAAAATGCGGGTAGTCAACTAAATTTTTCATGTCTCTGCATTTCTGTCTTAATATTTTTTCATTGTAGACGTACAAAGGACTTCCAAATTCCTTTATAAGCTTTTCAGGGTTCGAGTTCCCAAAAAAATTCATTTTCGTTGAATAGTACTCTGTCATAAAATTTGCCTCCGCTTTTATTTATTTAATATTTATTACTTTGCTATATTTATAAGCTTTATTTCATTTGTAAGAGAATCCTTAATTAGATCTACCATATTTGAGTTTCTTGTAAACAGACAGGTGGGGTTTGTCCCATTAAGCTGGCCTGTCAGCACATTTTCAGAGTCAACAATCAATCTTACACTATTGAATTGTTTATTTGCAATGTAGCAAATCATACCTTCCATATCAAGCTTTACAGAGGTAATAATTACTACCTTAAGTCCCCTGTCTCTTGCTTCCGACAGTTCCTTTATTACGAATTCTAGTTGCTCTAGAGCTACTGATATGTATATTCTTTTTTGGGCCTGGATTATCAAATTCTTCATTTTGTTTAATATCTGCTGACTTCCGTTTATGGTAACAAAGCTTTCACCTATGTCATTAAGCTGGGGAATTTCCTCCTGAATCACCTTCATTACCTCAGCAAATTTTCTTTGCAAATTCTGAACAAGTTCTTCAGGAGAAACAGCAGTATACTTCGCTGTTTCCGAGTTTATTCTGTAAGCCCCGCCCTTATCGGCCAAGCCAGCAAGTCCAAGATATGCGTTAGATCTGGGAATACCGGTTATCTTCGAAGCTTCATATCCGGTCAGCTCGCCTTCTCTGCATAACGCAATATAAAGCATGGATTCATGCTTTGTAAAACCTGCATGCATCAAAGCATCGATTATATCCATATATTAACCTCCTAAGCAATCATGGAATATTATGTAGTGGTTCTATGTAAAACCACTATATAATATTCTATGATTACTGTCAACAAGAAATTTGCTTCATATCTGCATAGAATTTTCTGGTGTACTTGCTCAACCTTAGTTATATTAGCACATTCAAAGAATGGAAAACATATAACTTCCTCGTCTATATGTAAATTATTTCAATTGTATCTGGTCATTCAGTTTGTGAAGTATTTTGCCGATAAACATAATGCTCCAATAAAGTAACTACAGAACTCAAAACAGCAATTGAAATATTACTTCATAGTACAATAATACTTAATCATAAGCCCATTTGAGACAATTAATTTTAGTGGGCAGGCGGAGGTTCAATTTGAAAAAACTTACTTTTTTGTTCTTCTTTCTTTTAATGTTTTTTTCACTATCTTTTACAGTGTTTGCGAAGGAATCTGTTACATATCAAACCAAATCGGTTAAATTTTCTGGAGGCACAAGAACTGTCAAAGCTGTATACTCAGACTTAAATGATAAAAATATACGGGTAGAATCGCAGTTTGCAAAGAACCAGATTGGGCAGACCGACGATTTTAAAAATATAGTTGACCAGGCGAAGGATTCCAATACCGAGGTCCTCGCCGCTGTTAACGGAACCTTTTTTAATTCCTATACTGATTTGAAACCCAGCGGAACCCTCCAAAACCAGGGCAGCTTTTATCATCTGGGATCAAATGGTTCGGTTATTGCTTTTTCTACTGAAAACAAGGTGGCTGTAGAAGCTCTTCGTACATCTATAAAGGGCAGTATTAACGAAGATTGGGGTGATGCTGGAAGCTGGTATGCCTGGAATATAAATTCAATGAATGAAAGTAAGGACTCCATTATTATATTTGATCCTGCTTTTGGAAAGACAACACCAAAACATGACAGAACCTCAATAGTTATTGATAACAACAGAGTAACCGCAATAAAGAAAGGCCAGGCAGATATTCCCGCTAATGGCTATGTTATTGTTTTGATGGATCAGAACTATATTAAGAAGTTCCATGTGGGTGACAGAGTTGATTACAGAATCGAAACCTATAAACAGTCAGGAACAAAGAAAACCCCCATTGACTGGAGCAGTATGGTCACAACTGTGGGGGCCGGTCCAACCCTCTTAAAAGACGGTGTTATACTAGCAAATGGTAAAAGTGAAGGCTTTGCAGAAGACAAAATTAATACAAACAGAGGACAGAGGAGTTTTGCAGGAGTTACAAAGAATAATATCCTGATAATAGGCACCGTATCAAATGTAAATGTAAAAGAACTGGCGGAAATTTGCAAAATCCTGGAAATGGTTAATGCTATAAATCTTGACGGTGGTGCCTCTTCAGGACTTTACTACAATGGCAGTATTGTAACCTCACCGGGCAGGAAATTAAGCAATGCACTTGTTGTTACCAGGGTAAAAACAGTACCATTAAGATACTCCTTCAACAGACGAGAAGTAGTTTCCCAAAACAGCGTATACGTTGACAGTTCCACCAAGGAGCTTATGGTTCCGCTCAAGGATACCAGCAGCCTGCTATTTGCCGATTATTCCGTTCAAGGAAGCGATATAACCGTAAAAAGATTTACCAAAACTATAAAAATGAAGCTTGGCTCAAATTTAATCAATGTTAATGGCAGCGACATTACCCTAAAGTCCTCACCGGCAAAGAAAGACGGTATGGTTTATGTCCCTGTTCAGGCGTTTATTGAGGCTCTTGGCGGAACCTCTGCCTATGATTCCTTAACCGGAATGTATAAAGTCAATATCACCAATTATAATATTCCAGACCTATACCGTGAAGCAGTAAAAGCAAATACCAACGGTGACCCGGAAACAGCAAAGAAGCTCTTCAATCAGGTTTTATCACTGGATCCGGGATTTACAAAGGTATATTACAATCTGGGGTACCTTTATCATA
>JAEYNI010000332.1 GCA_023412635.1 Bacillota bacterium | reverse complement strand
ATGAGAAAACCTATAAAGACTGTTTTGTTTTTTAAAAAAGTTTCAAAGAACTATAAGAAATTCGGCAGGCTTATTCACAGGTTGTACAAAATCTTAAGATCCCCTTTTATCAGAACACTGATTAACTTTCTTTTTACCGTTGTTTTTGCATTTCAAATGCGGTTATCCGATTTTGATACTTACAAAATAAATCAGTTGGAATTTTATGCTGACAAGATACATATACTAGTAACGTTCGTGTTTATTGTGGTTTACAACTGGCTCATACTTTTGATTGACAGTTATCAAAAATATCAGGTACAAACTACGAAATGTATAAAGGAGATTGTTAACCGAGGAACAGTAATAAATCAAACAATAGGCAGAAAGCTATATGAAATAACGAGCAGTATATCTATAAAACCCAGTTCAATCCCCACGAAATCCGAGTTTAGTAACCTTAGCTACCAGGATGTTGCTGCTCTGGTATGCCATAACATTTATGATGCAATAAAAATTTCTACCGAAAGGGAAACACACCAGGTGTCCCTGATGCAGAAGTTTAAGGAAAAAAAATCCGGGCAAGAATATATTAAGATGATAAGCTATGGTAACGCCAATCAGATATCACCAAGCTTGTTTGACAAGTATTTTTATTTAAATACAGATAAGAATTATTATCAGGTAAGGATTTTTAATGATAATCAAAATAATATATTTATTTTGTCAAGTGCAGCTGAAATAAAAAAGGAATGCGTTTACGGCAAGAACAGTAATGAAAAAATGACTCAATACATAGCAATCCCTGTATTCTGTGAAAATCAGGGTATAATATCGCTGCTTCAGATTGAAATGGCTGATGATGCACATATTGGAAGAACTGTAGATGAGATAAGAGGGTTTGTCAAGCCGTTTATGGCTTACATACATATCCTGACAGTATGCTACTATCAGGATGAATTATTTAAAGTATTAGCAAAGAAATTTGATATACTACGGAAAAGTAAAGAGAGGAAAGTTTTTATCGAAGGGATGAGAAAGTATGAACAAAGCTATGGGGAAACTAATACATCTATTGCCCCAAAAGACTAATGAAGCTGAGTACACTGAAATATACATTGTACCGGAGGATACAGATTATATACAGGACCATAGAATATTTGAGGACAGAAGGCAGCAGTTGATAAATGAATATGAATTACATCTCAAGCAATATAAAAAAGAAGCAATGCAGATAAAATAGAGGTAACACAAATTTTAAGCTCTCAGTAAACTGAGAGCTTCTATTTTTCATGGTGGCTATTCATTTTTTTAGTCTTGTATTTCAATCTCATTAATTCAACATATTCTTTTACACGTTTAATAGCTTCATCGGGCAAATCATTAAGGCTTATATTATATTCCTGAGCAGTTTCTGCTACATACCCGTCAAGGGTTGTACGACTTGAGTCCCGATCGACGAGGTAATCAATTGTTACATCGAAAAAATCAGCCAACTTTTTGAGGACATATTCGTCCTTAGGGAATCTGTTATTGGCTTCATAGTATCCGATAACTCTGTCAGAAATATTTATGATCCTTCCAAGTTCTTTTTGTGTAATACCTTTTTCTTCTCTTAGTTCTTTTAATCTGTCACCAAATCCCATACCATGCCTCCCAAATATTACTATATCACGTGATGGTTTTTTATTTCCAATAAACGAACAAAATATTCTAAATTTTTGTTGAATATGAACGAAATATACGCTAAAATATATATTATTGTGAAAATGTTTTCTTTTTATACATTAAATGCCAAATAAATTTAAGATTTTAACTTTATATAGATAATTATAATAGTATACCTTGTGGAGGATGCTGATGACAAAAATTAATAAAAAGCTTACTGATGAAATTCAGGAGCTCAGAGAAAAATTGTATGATTATATAGAAGAGAAGGGTATAAACGATGAACCTGAACTTATGGCTATTAATAGCAGACTTGACGAGCTGATTGTTCAATGGTTCAAGGAAATACAGCACTAAAATCATTGTGTTTAAAAAATGCAAAACTTTATCAAAAAAATTTAATTGAAGGCCGGCCTGTAAGACAAATAAATGTTAGCTAATTGTTTATATTGTTTATTTATTTTAACGATGGGTAAATAATAATATGAAAACAGTATTTTGTATGATATTTTAAATTCCACATATAATATTTATTGGTATGAAACAGGATGCTTCATACATAAATAAAGATTTATAAGGGAAATATTTACAATGATAATGTTGCAATGTTATTCTAAATACGAAGAATTACCTTGAAGGGAGAAATTGTATGAAACAATATATACCTATTGAAAGCGTTTTTGCCAGAGAAATTATTGATTCCAGAGGAAATCCGACTGTTGAGGTTGAAGTTATTGCGGAAGGCGGCTATATAGGACGAGCTTCTGTTCCATCAGGAGCATCTACCGGTGCCTTCGAAGCAATAGAATTAAGGGATGGCAACAGTGAAAGATATATGGGTAAAGGTGTTGAAAACGCCGTTGAAAATGTAAACAATGTTATTGCCCCTGAAGTAGAAGGAATGAATGTATTGGATCAGGTTGCCATAGATAAAATGATGATAGAACTTGACGGGACTCCAAACAAGGAAAGACTTGGTGCAAATGCAATTCTTGGAGTATCTCTTGCAGTTGCCAAGGCTGCCGCAGAATCATTAGGCATAGGTTTATACCAATACATCGGAGGAGTTAATGCCAAAACCCTGCCAGTGCCGATGATGAATATAATAAATGGTGGAAAGCATGCAGACAACAGTGTTAATATACAGGAGTTCATGATAATGCCTGTTGGTGCTGAAAGCTTCAAGGAAGCTCTGAGAATGTGTGCCGAAGTATTCCATAACCTTAAGAAGGTTTTACAAAGCAAGGGCTTGAGCACTGCTGTAGGTGATGAGGGCGGCTTTGCACCAAATCTTGAAACAGATGAACAGGCCATACAGGTTATTCTCGAAGCAGTGGTTAAAGCAGGTTACAAGCCGGGAGATGACTTCAGAATAGCTATAGATGCGGCAGCTACAGAGATGTACCAGGAGGATGGAACCTATTTCTTCTGGAAGACAAATATAAGAAAAACCAAAGAGGAAATGGTACAATATTGGTCAGACCTTTGTGACAAGTATCCTATCATTTCTCTTGAAGACGGGGTTTCAGAAGAGGACTGGGAAGGCTGGAAATTGCTTACCGATAAACTTGGCAAGAGAATTCAGCTTGTAGGAGACGACTTGTTTGTTACAAATACCAGAAGACTCGAAAAGGGTATAAAGATGGGAGTTGCCAACTCAATACTCATAAAGGTAAATCAAATCGGTACACTGACTGAAACTTTGGATGCAATACAGATGGCAAACAGAGCAGGTTATACTGCTGTTACCTCACACAGATCAGGTGAAACCGAGGATGCTACAATTGCTGATATAGCCGTTGCAACAAACTCCGGTCAGATCAAAACCGGTGCGCCTTCAAGAACAGACAGAGTAGCAAAATACAATCAGCTCTTAAGAATTGAAGAGGAGCTGGATGAAGTGGCTGAATATCCGGGTATTAAAGCCTGGTTTAACCTATCAAAATAAATAAAAACATAAAAAAACAAGTCTTTAGAGACTTTTTTTTTTATGTTGCTTTTTACATTGGGATATGCTAAAATGTTACTTGTCTATTTTAGGAGGTGTTATAATTGTTAATTGCAAAATGGATTGTTAATATAATTCATATTATATTTGCTATTTCGATAATTGTTATTGTATTACTTCAGTCTGGAAAGCAAGCTGGTTTATCAGGTTCAATAGCAGGTGGAGCTGAAACCTTCTTTGGAAAGAACAAGGGTCGTACTATTGATGCAATGTTGGGCAAATATACTGCATTTGCTGCTAT
>JAEYNI010000279.1 GCA_023412635.1 Bacillota bacterium | reverse complement strand
TTTCTAACCATGCTTCCACATTTCTATAGGTTGTACTCGCGTAATATCTTATTGATTACTTTTTACCCACTATCATTATGCTTTTGATGAAAGTACTCAAAAAAAGGTGCACACGAAATGAAATAAGCCCTACCTTTCAGCTGTTCCTTATTTCATTTCTAACCATGCTTCCACATTTCTATAGGTTGTACTCGCGTAATATCACATTGATTACTTTTTATCCACAATCCTTATGATTTTGATGACAGTACTCAAAAAGGGGTGCACTCGAAATGAAATACCGAACGCCCTTTAGCTATTCCTTATTTCATTTCTAACCATGCTTCCACATTTCTAGTACTGAGCCTCAAGGCTTGATAACGCTGTTAAGCTTATTTATTACATCTTCCTCAAAATTCCTGATATAACCTCTGATATACTCAACGATTGACATGCTGTCATCTTCTATCAGAGGGGTCAGGTCTATTGCGTAGCTAAGGGCGTCGGACTGATCAACACTGTGGGAAGCAGAGTAGGTTGCATTTGCCAGCCTTCTACCTGAGGTAGCAAGATCATACCTCTTGCCTCCTGCAATCTGTGAATCAAAAACACCTACCAGCGCCGCCGAAAGATTTGGATGTGCAGAGACATCAAATACCACCTTCTGTGAGTCCATAACCCAATCCAGGTTTCTCCACACCTCACAGCCATATAGTTTTTTGGGTCTCAGTTCATTTGGCAATTCACGGATTGCTTGAATTACCTTTGTGACGACGCCCAAATGTGTATCGTGCTTGTCGGCCGGATTATGTGTATATATGACCTCTGCTCCTGCCTTTTGTATGATACCCTTAAGTTCCTCGATTATTTCTCTGGAACCGGCCGACTTCACCTGGGCGCTGGTATAGTCCAGAAGCGCTAATGCAGAATACTCACCCACATATGCAGCCTTTTTCTGCTCCACTCTCCTGATTTTCTGCATAGCTTCATCCGAGTAGTCTGCATATATGCCATTCCTTGCACTACCAGCGCCATTGGTTACCACAACCGCTCCAAACCAATTTTTATTATTCCCGAAACATCTTACAATGCCGTCATAGGCCATAATTTCAATATCATCCTGATGTGCGGCGATGGCAAGATGGGTAGTTCTTCCAATTCCAAAATCTATATCCTTCCCATCAGGAATAAACCATTCCGCATTCTTATTACTAAGTGTCATAGTACCCCCTCCTCACTACCTTGTTATGGTGACCTTATTCAAACCTCTTGGGGCATCAGGGTTTAACCCCTTTAATAATGAAAGCTTACATGCAAACATTTGTGCAACAGCAACATTTATAAAAGGCGACACATAGTCACTTAAATTCTTTGGAATTTCAATATTACAGTCTCCTTTTAAAAGTAAATCATTATTGTTTGATATAACAAGTATATCGGCTCCGCTATCTTTTAGTTTATCCAGCATCTCAGAAATATCCGCTGTTGACGGTCCCTCAGGTGCAAATACAATAACCGGCATATCCCTTTCAACCATAGCAAAAGGCCCGTGATGAAAATCAGAGGTAGCAAATGCCTTTGCTCTTATATAAGTAGTTTCCTGTATCTTAAGAGCTGATTCCAACGCAATAGAGTAATTAATACCTCTTGCAAGTACAAAACACTCCTTCATAAATCTGTACCTTCTTACTACTTCATGTATTTTTTCATCACTGTTAAATAGCTTAATCATTGTGTCCGGTACCTGTTTTAATTCTTCCAGCAATTCCTGGCACTTAGCCCATCTCGCTATAAAGTTGATAAGAAGATACACCGTTGAAGTAAATGTTTTTGTAGCAGCAACACTTTTTTCAACTCCTGTATCACAAAACAGGTGGAACCGGGATGTTGTCGCCAAAGGAGAATCTGTAAAATTTGTTACACTCATTGTAACAGCCCCCTGTTCGGCAGCTGTTCTCACAACCTCTATAACATCGGCAGCTTTGCCTGACTGGGATATCCCGATTACAAGACAGTTCTTCATATTAACATTTTTATTATACATTGTTATTACAGAAGGTGCTGCCAGAGATACAGGTATACCCACAAGAGTCTCAATTGCGTACTTTGCATATACCGCGGCATGGTCCGAGGTACCTCTTGCGGCAATTATTACTGTAGATATTTCTTTTGCATTCAGTTCCTCCACCAGTAAGTCAACAACCTTATTGTTTGATTCTATTGTTTTTTTCAGTATCTGGGGCTGTTCCATTATCTCTTCCCACATTTTCGTCATAGTAACTACCTCCAATTTATTATTAATTAAGTATGAAATCCCAAACAACCGGTATATAGGTATAGTTGTATATACCACTATACCTATATTGTAATTCAATCCCCTAAAAAAATCAATCTATTTTCAAAAAAATATATTTAAGCAGGTCTTCAACTACCTGCTTCTTATACCGCAGAACTATTTATTAACTACTGATTACCGACTGCCTTTCTTCTACTCAGCTGCCGGCTGCTCCATATAAATTCTCACACTATATTTATATTTATCAGCGCGGTATACATCCCTTTCATAGAAGAGCTTCCTTCCTTCCCTTGTATAGCTTGTACCTGATATTTTAAGAACTGGAATACCTGCATCAAGCATCAGTAGCTGCCGACTCTCCTTGTCGGCTTTTATTGCTTCAATATTATTATCAACGTGACTTATTTCAATGGAGTAAGTGTTTTTTAGTAAATCATATAAAGACCTTGTCAGATCAAGCTTGTCAACATCAGGACAAAGCTTTTCCGGCAGGAATACTTCTTCAACCGCAATAGGAGTATCATCTGCAAGTCTTAGTCTTTTAACACGATATATCTTTTCTTGAGATCCCAGCTCCAGAGCCTGTTTGACATCAAAACAATCCATATCCTCAGAAAATTCTAATACTCTGGTATGAGGTACCATTCCAAGCCTTTTTACTGTTTCGGAAAAGCTCATAACATTTCTTTGTTCAAACTTTGCTTTATTAACAAAGGTTCCTTTGCCCTTTTCCCGTACAAGGTAGTTTTCTGTAGCCAGCTGATTAATTGCCTGTCTGGCAGTCATACGACTTATACCAAGATTTTCAGAAAGTTCCCTTTCAGAGGGTATGAGACTGCCCGCAGGATATTCACCTGACTTTATTTTTTCAAGGATTAAGTTTTTTAATTGAAAATATACTGGCACAGGGCTTTTCTTGTCAATAAACATTACTGCCTCCGATTTCTAGAATAAATTAACAGAGTACACTAATCATTATAACGCCAACTTTCCCAAATATCTATATCGCAATGTATCCGACAAAATCATATCCTATAATATATTTTAGAAATCAATCCTCTATTACTATGGCTTCATCTAAATCCAGTAAAATATCAAGATCAACATCTGCATTATAGCCAACCATCATCACTTTGTATTCTCCCGTACCTACGTCAATGGAGATAGTTTCTTTCTGAGGCTCACCTTTCTCAGTAAACTCGAGTATTGTCTTAACATTATTATCCGGAGTACAAAGAACCAACTTAAATTTTCCACCGTAAAAATTGCACTTATTACTTACTATTATTTTCCCCTCATCCTTTGCAAATAGTTTCCAAAGTCTTAATGCCCCATAGTATCCACCTATTTCACCTTCAATCCTATTTGTTATAGAATCATATAATGCATACTCTGAAAAGTAGCTTCCTCCACTCTCGTTAATGATTATTGAATCATTGTCATATGTATCTCTCATAATTTGCGAAGCTTTCATTTCAATTTGACTTGAACTTCTTGTTGCACTTGTCAGTTGGTTTTCAACTTTACATCCACTATTTATATATACTAATAAAACTAAGATAATTACCATAACACAAGTATTAATTTTTTTCACTTTAGTCACACCTTATTATAGTCTTTTTAAGCAAAAATCCTCATGTTTTAAACAACACGAGGACCTACAATTTTCAGGAGGAATATATTTTAAGACCAGCTGGCAGAACTAGTCTGCCAGCCAGAATGGATTGTTTTTACAATACAAATAATACATTATTAGCTTTAATAAGTATATGTAAAATATATAAAAAATTCTTCCATGTTATAAAGAGAATATTGTACATTTTTTAGCTTATGAAACCCGTCACTTCAGTCTCCTCCAAATACTGCTACAAA
>JAEYNI010000269.1 GCA_023412635.1 Bacillota bacterium | reverse complement strand
GATTGAAATATTCCAGCTTAACGATCAATCTTGCTTGAAGGCTGTTGGCTTGACTGTAATTGGATAATTCTAAAAGCGGAGTATTTCCAATGAGATCAGTAAGGTTATTTGCTATTCTTGACATATTCTCTCCCTTCTGCGTGTAAAACTTACTCAGGTAAGAACACGCAAAAAAATAGTTATATATTTTTTTATTATTAATTATATTAGTTGAATTCATTTAAGCCATTTCAAGGTATCTTTCCAACTCCCAATCGGTAATAGCAGTATTGTACAATTCAACCTCATGCTTTCCCAGTGTTATAAACAGTTTTACAAACTTTTCTCCAAAAAATTCTGCGGCGGCTTCACTATGTTCAAAATAGTTCAATGCTTTTTCAAGAGTATTTGGAATCTGTTGTTTACGCTGTTCATCCTCATCAGGAACTACAAGCTTGTTTTCAATCCCGTAAATTCCGGCCGCAAGGCTGGCAGCAATAATTAAATATGGATTTGCATCGGCTGATCCTGTTCTGTGCTCAAAACGGCTGCTCTTACCCAGCCCAAGTAATGAACGGGTTGAAACAGTTCTATTGTCATGAGCCCAGGTTACGTTTGTCGGGGCAAAGCTGTTTACCCTAAATCTCTTATAGGAGTTTATGTTTGGAGAACCAAGTACCATAAATTCCCTTGAGAGTTTAATAAGTCCTGCAAGATAATTTTGACTCAAAGCTTTATCAATATCAAAATAATTTCTTTTTAGTTCCATATCCCATAAACTCTGATGAACGTGATAACCGCATCCTGATTCCTGTTCCCATGGTTTGGCCATAAAAGTAGCATATAGTCCATGCTTCCGGGCAATTTCCTTGATTGTATTTTTAATGATAACAGTATTGTCTGCCATCTCAAGTGCGTCACCATACTCAGGGATAACCTCAATCTGTGCAGGTCCGTATTCAATATGAAAAGCTTCCATGTTGATACCCTGTTCCTCAAGACTGTTTCGCATTTCTCCAATTACATATTCGAGTTCGGCACCACGATATAGTGAATAGCACTGTACTCCATCAAATAGAGGCTTCTTATTTGAGTCCAGCAGATAAAACTCCAGCTCCGAACCAACGAGGGGTCTAAATCCCTTGTCATTGTATCTTTTTATAATATTCTTCAATATTTCCCGCGGGTTTACTTCTATAGGGCTTCCATCCTCATAAAAGGTTTCAGCCAGTACAAGGGCACTGCCTTCCCTCCACGGTACTTTTCGCAAAGTTTTATTTACAGGTTTTACATACATATCAGGAAATCCGTTCCCGAAGTTCGCCAGTTCAATGTCATCATATACACCACACTGAATATCCCATGCAAACGGAGCTTTTGCCATTCCAGTCCCATCTTTCATGCATTTCAGGAAAAACCGAGCCGGGAGTCTTTTACCTCTTAATATACCGTTTATATCGGCAAAACCTACTTCTACAGTATTTATTTTATTTTCTTCAATAAATTTCCTACATCAAATCCGTTCATTTATTAAACTCCATTTAGTTTTAATTATATAATTCAAATTCTATATATCATATAAACTGATCGAAAAAGTATGTTTTCGTAGACAATAAAAGAGACAATGAATGTATACCATAATGTTATGGCTCATTGCCTCCGGTTTTCCAGTCAGTAATAGTATTCATATCGATTTACTAGTATTTTATACTGTAATAGTTGATATGTCAATACATATTTTGAATATTTTGTAAGTAAAGTGAATAAACCAACTTCTTTTCTCTCTTGAAAGTTATATTTCAATTTTACTTATTCTGCAGTCTATAAATAATTCTTCCGCCTTGTTCTACAATATATTTCTCAATTTCGGTGGTATTAAGGGAATTTGTTCCGATAACCACATTGCTCATGCCGAACGCACTGCTGTATACAGCCACATGAGTTATATTTGCATTGAATTTAGCAAATGTACTTGTTATCTTTGACAACATTCCAGGAGCATCTTCAACTTCTATGGTCATTCTGGTTCCCGGTTCTCTGAAGCCTAAAAGCTCAATAAAGGAATCAAATATATCACCTTCTGTTATAATACCTACCAGTATGTCATTTTCAACAACCGGAAGAAATCCTATGTCATTATCTCTCATCAGGATAGCTGCTTCCTCCAAAAGAGCATTTGGTGAAACTGTAACAGGATTTTTTGACATTATACTGCTGACCTTAGTCTTTGCAAGGAGATAAGTAATTTCACCCATGCTCAATGCCGTTGCCTTGGAGGGTGAAACCTTAACAATATCACCTTTTGATACAACACCAACCAACTTTCCGTTTTCAACAACAGGAAGACGTTTGATGCCATTATTCTTAATTATTTCCTGGGCATCCGGTATTGTCTGTGATGGTGAAATGGTAAAAGGATTTGAAGTCATTTTGTTTTTTACAAACATATTAGCCTCCATGAGCCGCCTAGCGGCCACAAAATAATTTTTTTTTGTTCACTCCTCTTTCCGCTATAACGAGGTAATAGATGTCTCCCACCTTTACAGATGGCAAGCATTTATCTCCGCCTCGTTGAAACGCCTAAAGGTAATAAAACTTTTCTACAGTCGAAAATTTTTATCTGAACCAGTGCGTTATAAGGCGAATAAAGGAGGTTAATAAGTAATATAATATTTTAACTGTCATAAAGTTGTTTACGATTAAAACTTCTCTTTACTAGCCTCCCAGATACGCTTTTCTTATTTCATCACTCTGCATTAATTCTTCTCCAGTACCTGAAAGTACAATGGAACCTGTCTCCATTACATATGCTCTATGTGCAATCTGAAGTGCCATACTTGCATTCTGCTCAACTAATAATATGGTAGTTCCAGTCTGATTTATGCTCTTTATTATGTCAAAAATCTCTTTCACAAAAAGAGGTGCCAAACCCATGGAGGGTTCATCCAAAAACAGCATTCTCGGACTGCTCATTAATGCGCGTCCCATTGCAAGCATCTGCTGCTCTCCACCTGAAAGAGTACCTGCCGCCTGCTTCTTTCTCTTCTCAAGAATAGGAAAGCGCTCATAAATCATTTTCATATCCTTGCTGATTTGTGACTTATCCTTTCTGAGATATGCGCCCAGCTCGAGATTTTCCAGAACTGTCATTGTGGAAAATACTCTTCTGCCCTCTGGAACCTGGCATATACCCATCTTTACCCTGTCTTGAGGAGACATTGAAGTAATATCCTTTCCTTCAAAAATTATTGAACCCCTGGTGGGTTTCTTTAATCCTGAAATTGTTCTCAGGGTAGTTGTCTTGCCGGCACCGTTGGCTCCTATCAAGGTAACTATTTCTCCCTGATTAACGGTTAATGAAATGTCTTTCAATGCGTGAATTACTCCAAAATGTACATCTAAGTTTTTAATTTCAAGCATTGTCGACCTCCTCTCCCAGGTATGCTTCAATAACCCGTTTATTAGTTTTAATTTCTTCAGGTGTCCCATTAGCTATGATTTGACCATAGTCAAGCACATAAATCCTCTCACATATTTTCATGACCAGAGTCATATCGTGTTCAATAAGCAAAACTGTTAAATTAAACTTCTTTCTTATATCCTGTATTAATTCAGTTAGCTCTGCCGTTTCAGCCGGATTCATACCGGCGGCCGGTTCGTCCAACAAAAGTACAGACGGTTCTGTAGCAAGAGCTCTTACTATTTCAAGGTGTCTTTGTTCCCCGTATGGTAAGTTCTTTGCCAGTTCATCCTTCTTACCCTCAAGATGGAATATTTTTAAAAGCTCAACACTTTTTTTCTCCAATTCCTTCTCGGCCTTCACATACGCCGGAAGATGAAAAAATGAAGAAATTAAGCCGTATTTAACGTTTTGATTCATAGCAATACGTACATTGTCCAGAACTGTCAAATCCTTAAATAGACGGATATTCTGAAAGGTTCTCGCCATACCTTCCTTACATACGTTATAAGGCTTCAGACCTTGAATATCTTTTGGTACACCATTCTTAGACAAAGTAACTGTACCTGCAGTCGGTTCATAAACACCGGTCAGAAGGTTAAAGGCTGTAGTCTTTCCGGCACCGTTTGGTCCTATAAGTCCAACCAGTTCTCCTTGTTGTAATTCCATATTTACCTTTGAGACAGCTGTCAAGCCGCCAAAGGATTTAGTCAGATCTTTTACGGTCAAAATAGCCATATATTAACCTCCATGAGCCGCTTAGTGGCCACAAAATGTAATGAAGTGTATCTACTCCCATATCCGCTATAAGGCGAATAAAGGAGGTTAATTGGCCATGTGCGCTTTCGAAGTGTTTATGATTATAAATACTTTGAATATTTCGCACGGCCATAAATTCATAGGTTAGTTTGGAAGACGAGCATTAGCGAAGTCTTTCAAGCTAAACTTCCTCCTTTGGGCGTTTTGATTTGATTCCGATCTTTTTGAAGACGGATAATGAAATTTCTTTTGAACCCAATAACCCCTGAGGTCTGAACAGCATTAATATAATTAACAGCAGCGCATATATTATCATACGTACATCGGAAAAGGACTGTAAAAAGGTTGATATAACTGCCAGCAATATTGCCGCTATTATTGAACCCGAAATACTTCCCAGTCCACCCAGAACAACAATAACCAATACATCCACCGATTTCAGGAAGCCAAACATGTCTGGCTTGAGGAAATAGAAATAGGATGCATAGAGTCCTCCGGCTATTCCTGCAAAAAAAGCACCCATGGTAAATGAGATTACTTTGTATTTTGTGGTATTGACACCCATGGATTCGGCAGCAATTTCATCTTCTCGAATGGAGATACATGCACGACCGTGGGAGGATTTTAAGAAATTGGCTATTATTACTACCGAAACAACAGTAAAGAAAAACAACCAGGTCCAGTTTACAAACTGGGGAATTCCCTGAAGTCCTGCGGCTCCGTTTGTAATATCCAGGTTCAAAAATATGATTTTTATTATTTCGGCCATACCCAGGGTTGCAATTGCAAGGTAATCACCTCTAAGCCTCAAAGTAGGCAGCCCTACAAGGGCTCCAATGAATGCTGCGGCGACAGCTCCTGCAATTATACCTCCTATAAATCCCATAGTAGTAGGATTATTTATAGTTATAATCGCACACACATATGCACCAATTGACATAAATCCGGCATGTCCCAATGAAAACTGTCCAGTAAAGCCTGTAATGAGATTTAAGCTGACAGCAAGAACTATATTTATACAAATCGTGGCCAGGGTGGTTTGTATATAGTCGTCAATAAACCCTGCAGTTATTAGCCCTTGAACTATTGCATAGGTGATTAAAATCATTATCAATTTTTGAAGTGCTTTATGATTAAGTATCTTTTTCATATGGTTACACCTTCTCCTTGGTATTCTTGCCAAGCAGTCCGGCCGGCTTAACAATAAGAATTATTATAAGAATTGCAAATACAACTGCATCTTTATATAACGAGTTACCATAGCCAGATACAAAAACTTCTACTGTTCCAATAAAGTATCCGCCAATCATAGCTCCGGGAATAATGCCTATACCTCCGAAAACTGCTGCTACAAAGGCCTTAAGTCCTGGTATTACACCCATTAACGGGTCAATGGAATTGTAATATATACCAACCAAAACACCTGCTGCACCTGCTAAGGCTGAACCAAGTGCAAATGTAAAGGAGATAGTTGAATTAACGTTTATACCCATTAATTCTGCAGCGTCCTTATCGAGAGAAACTGCTCTCATTGCCTTGCCTACCTTGGTCTTTTTAACTATAAATTGCAGTAAACCCATTAATACAATAGTGCTCGCCACTATTAATATCTGCTGAGCTGTAATTGTCATGTTTCCAACCTTGAAAGACTCTGCCAGCCAGCCTGTCATTTCAGGATAAGCACGAACATTGGCCGTTACAACTCTCATTGTTCCATACTCAATAAAAAGAGATACCCCGATTGCAGTTATTAAAACAGCAATTCTTGTTGCATTACGTAGCGGCTTATATGCTATTTTCTCAATTAAAACCCCAATTATGGTACATACCAGCATGGCTATTACCAAGGAGGGAAATACACCCAGTTTTAATGAGGTCATACAAAAGTATCCAACATATGCCCCAAGCATATACACATCACAATGAGCAAAATTTATCAGCTTAATAATACCGTAGACCATGGTGTAACCCAAAGCTATTAAGGCATATATACTACCAAGGGATATTCCGTTAATTACCTGCTGTAAAAAATTATCCAATTCACTTCCCCCTTATTCTGTTCCGGTTAAGGTGTATACACAGAAGTAAGGGCGATATATTATTATCCCCCCTACATCATTGTAAAATCTTTAATCAATATCTATTATCTCGTTTTTTACTATTTACCGCTTTTCTCTGCTGTAGCCTGAACACCTTTTTCAAGGCCGATAACAACTATATCCTTTACAGGATTATGGTTTTCATCAATACTGAAAGAACCTGTAACTCCTTTGAAGTCATTTGTTGCAGCAAGTGCATTTTTAATTGACTCACTGTCAAGCTTCTCACTTCGAGTAATACCATCCACCAGGAATTTTGCCAAGTCATAGCCCAATGCATTAAAAGCATTTGGTTCTTTATTATATTTCTTTTTAAAGTCATCAATAAACTTTATTACAGCAGGGTCTTTATCAAGTGATGAGTAATGGTTTGTAAAGTATACCTTTGACAAAGCACTTGCACCAGCCAGACTGGTTAAATCAGGTGAATCGAAACCATCTGCACCAAGTATGGGCTTATCTATTCCAAGGGCACGGGCCTGTTTGATTATCAAACCAGCTTCTTCATAGTAGCCAGGAAGATATATGACATCAAAATCCTGACCCTTTATTTTTGTCAAAATAGCATTGAAGTCCTTGTCTTTTGCCACGTAAGCTTCTTCACCAACTATTGAACCTCCGGCAGCTGTAAAGGTCTTTATAAAGTTTTCAGCTAATCCCTTTGCATAATCACTTGAACTGTCTTTAACGAGAACAGCTTTTTTTGCATTTAATTTAGTTGAAGCATAATTTGCCATTGCAGTTCCCTGGAAGGAATCAGTGTAGCAAATACGGAAGGCATATTCTTTCTTACCTGCCTTGTCAACAGTAACATCATCTGCTGTTGCTGAACCACTTATAACAGGAACCTTTTTCTTTTCAGCAACAGAAATTTCTGATTTAAAGGAACCTGAGGTAGCCGGCCCAAGAATTGCAAGCACTTTATCCTGGGAAATAAGTTTATTGGCAAGTGTTATAGCTTCTGCTGGTTCAGACTTGTTGTCATACTTCACTGTAACTATTTTCTTGCCGTTAACACCACCTGCTGCATTGATTTCATCAATAGCCAACATGATGCCGTCAACCGAACTCTGTCCGTATGATGCAACCCCACCTGATAATTCATAATTGATACCAATTTTGATTTCATTTTCATTTTGTCCAACGGATTTATTTCCGCAAGCTGTTACGCCTGAAACCAATAGGCAAACAGCCATTAACATACTGAGCTTTTTTTTCATAATTCGTTCCCCTTATTGACATAAATTATTGTTTTTTTATTCTAGTATCTTTTTAACAGCCTGTCAATGCAACTCTTTAATGTGTTAACGTTATGTCGTTGTTACACATTATTTTATTAATTTATTAAATTAATTCTTATCCTATTATTAATAATATAGAAGTTTCTATTTATTTATTCATATATATTAAAAAAACATGTCCTATTAAGAACATGCTTTGTTCAATATATTAAATTCATTAGTTAAAACATAAATTTGAAAAAAATTCAGTAGCTTTCGATTCTTGTAATTAGGTCTTCTGATTATATACCTCAAACAAATCAGGGCGTTTTTCCCTTGTTCTCTCAAGGGACTTTTCATTTCTCCACTTGTTTATGTTTGCATGGTGTCCGGATAACAATATCTCAGGAACAGACTTTCCTTCATATTCAGCAGGTCTGGTATACTGAGGATATTCAAGCAGTCCGTTAAAATGAGACTCATCACTGAAAGAACCCTCATTCGAAAGAACTCCCGGTATAAGTCTGCTTACGCAGTCAATAAGTACCATGGCAGGAAGTTCTCCCCCGGTAAGTACATAGTCTCCGATAGATATTTCCTCATCCACCAGTTCCTCGATTATTCTTTCATCAATTCCCTCATAATGACCACATAAAAGAATTAGATGCTCCTCTCCAGAAAGCTCTAAGGCTATTTGCTGAGTAAGTACACGGCCCTGAGGACTCATAAAAATAACTTTCGGTTTTTTGGGAACGCCTTCTGTTATAGCTCTGTATGCGTCAAATACCGGCTGACACATCATAACCATTCCATTTCCGCCACCGAAAGGATAATCATCAACCTTTCGGTGCTTATCCTTGGTATAGTCTCTTATGTTAATGGCATTAACTTCTATCAAACCCTTTTCCTGAGCTCGACCCATTATACTTTCCTTCATGACCAGTTCGAAGGTTTCTGGAAAAAGTGTAAGAACATCAAACTTCATCAATCCAACAATCCTTTCGGTAATATTACTGATATTCTGCCATCTTCAAGGGATACTTCCTTAACAACACTCTTTAGAGCAGGTATCAGTATTTCATTTCCCTCAGCATTCCTGACTACATAAACGTCATTACTCCCGGTCTGGATTACATCAACCAGCTTTCCGAGAAGAGTATTGTTTTCATCAAATACACTCATACCAAGGATATCGGTTATGAAAAAAGTGTCCTTCGGAAGCTTGACAGCATTTGCTCTGTCTATTTTCATATACATACCCTTTAACTTCTCAGCTTCCTCTATGGTATCAACATTGCTGAATTTAAGGATAACGAACTGCTTAAAAAATTTGACTCCTGCAATATCATATTTTTCAAGCTTACCGTTTTTATCTATATAAACCCATTTTAGTTCTCTAAATCTGTTAGGATCATCTGTCAGCGCTGTAGCCTTCAATTCCCCTTTAACTCCATGAGTATTTATCAATTGTCCAACAATCAAATATTCTAACATATTGCCTCCATTTTAAGCCGTAATTCATCCTATTACATTCTACCCGACAAAATGACTAACGGATACAAAACAAACTACTAACTTATAGTGTACGAGAAACAAGTCATTTCTATAAGTAAATAAAGGAAAAGGGCCTTAAGCCCCCTTCTTTTTGTATAATATTAAAAATGTTCTATTGAATAATATCTACAACTACTCTTCTGTTGTCTTTGACTGCAGCAGCTTTGACAACAGTCCTGATAGCTTTGGCAATTCTGCCCTGCTTTCCTATTACTTTGCCCATATCATCCTTGGATACTTTGAGCTCAAGTATAATAGACTTTTCATTTTGAATTTCATTGACAAAAA
>JAEYNI010000124.1 GCA_023412635.1 Bacillota bacterium | reverse complement strand
TTATGGTGTCACTTATTCTCAGCTGTTATATTGTGAAATAACATACCTGTACTCATCCAAAATAGTTTCGGTAATATTATCCCAGTTATAAAGCCTATGTACTTTCTGTAATGCAGTATTTTTAATTCTTTCCGATATGCCTTTGTTTTTTAACAATTCTAAAATACTATCCGCTAAGGAATTGGAATTCCCACTGTAAAACTTCATTCCATCCTCCCGGTGGTTTACTATTTCACCTAAGCCTCCCACATCAGAAACAACTACAGGAATGCCCGCTACCATTCCTTCAAGTGCAACTATTCCGAAAGGCTCATACGTACTAGGAAAAACAGCTATATCAGAACATTTATAAAGCTTCAGCAAAACCTCCTCACTTACATAACCTGTGAAATATACCCTGTTGGTAATATTCAGTCTCTGGCTTAGTTCGATTAAATTATTTAAACACGGTCCTTTGCCCGCAATTACAAACTTTACGTCATTATAGTTGGCTAATATCTTTGGTATGGCATTTAATAAAACATGAACTCCCTTTTCATTCACTAGTCTTCCCACAAAGAAAACAATTTTTTCATTAATGGCAGCATAATTTTGTCTGAAAACATAGTCTGTAGCTATATTATCAAACTTTCTCAAATCCACACCGTTATTTATAACCTTTATTTTGTTTATATCGGAATTAAAGATTGAAATCAACTCATTCCACATATAGTTACTATTTACAATTATCCGGTCAGATTCATTTATAAGCCATTTCTCTACGTTATTTATAGTTCTCTGCAAGTCATTATGTATTCCGCAATTTCTCCCATACTCAGTTGCATGAATAGTCGTTATAAGCGGCAGGGAGAAAGATTTTCTCAAAACTCTGGCAGCGTAAGCAACAAGCCAGTCATGCCCATGTATTATATCAAATCCAGATTTTTTTACAAGTCCAACCGCATATTCCAGCATGGCAAAATTGAGCTGCATTACCCATTCGACAAAGTTATTGGAGGCATTGTTATATACATGTACTCTGTGGACATTTACATAATTGTCCTGTTCAAATTCTTTGGTACCTGGTTCCCAGCAGGTTAGAACGTGAACTTCATTTCCATTTTCGCCTAAGTTCTGAGCCAGATCATAGACTACACGGGAAATACCTCCTATTATTCTGGGAGGATATTCCCAGGACAGAATCAAAATCTTCATAAATAATTCCTCTAATTCAAAAAAAAAATACAAAAAAATAATACACAAACAATCTGTGAAAATATAACCTACGAATAAAATAACTATTATACATAATATTACAATTGCCTTTATTATTCTATCATACAGATAAATCTTTTTCAAAAGACATTTATTATTAATTTACAGTGATTAATATAACTTTACCAATATTTTAGTAGTTGAAACTATAATTATAAATATATAATATTATTGCCCGTAAGCTCAATTTATGTATTGACACATATTCTATTTGAATTTATAATGATACTACTATTATTGACGATCTCTTTTGTTTTACCCGGACGATTAAACGAAAAAGATATGTGAAAGCAGATGTGAGAGCATCTGCTTTTTACATTAGTCAAAACATATCTGTGTTTTTACTTCTGGTGTTTTTACTTCTGGTGTATTACTTCTGCCGTTTTGTTTACTGTCTGTTGCTGCATTTATTTTTCTTTATTATTTCCAAGTTATTATAATCAGCAGAATGAAAGAATAAAAAAAGTATTTCAATTCTTTTAAATTGAAATACTTTTGGCTGCGGGTTAAGGATTTGAACCCTAACAAACTGAGCCAGAGTCAGTCGTGCTACCGTTACACAAACCCGCAACGCTCTCGAACAAAAAGTATTTTAGCACAGGTTCAGTAATTATGTCAATACATTTTAGAAATTATATTTCAATTATATTTTTATTTATTAATAACAGTTTTATTCTATCTAAACTCAACTCTTTTGTTGCACTTAAATTTCAAGCAACTCACCGGTAGAAAACAAGTAAATATATCGGTCTTTTACCTTTATGCCTGTAAGCTTTTCCAAAGCTCTGGAATAATAAGATAACTGGATTTCATATCTATCTTTCATCTTTTCAGTATTTCCGGGCTCAACATAATCTGTCTTATAATCAATAAGAACAAGCTCTCCATCTTCTTCAAAGTAACAGTCGATTACCCCCTGCAGCAATATTGTGTCTTCAGAGTTTATCTGTTCTTTCTGCCCATCATACAATTCAGCATATGGCAGTTCCAGATTAAAAGGTATTTCTTTATAAACCTTTTCGGCAGCTGTTATTCTCCTGAATATATCAGTATCCATGAATCCGGTAATTTTTCCGATACTAACGCTAGCTGCCTGTTGTGAGGTAATTAAATGTCTTTTAACCATATCTTCAAGCTGATTCTTAATATTCCTGTCTTTAAAGTTTAAATGCTGCATTACAAAATGAAGGACTGTACCTTTTTCTGCCGCCGATAAGCCCTTTTTTTCCTGGAGAAATGCCGGTTTTCTTATTCCAGTATGCTTTAATACAGTTCTATCCTCGCCCTCATCGTTTAAATTAAAGAATCGTTTTATCTCAGTAACAGAGAATTTTGAAGGTACTTCTGTCATTTTAATATAAGGATACTTCCAGGAAAGACGCCTGGCTATCTCGGTAACAGTACTTTTGTCACATATATTACTGTTTTCAAGCCAGTCCTCAAAATTGAAGCCGTCTTTCTCCTCCCCTCCCTCTCCATCATGCTTTGGCGTACCTGTTATAAAGTCATTCTTCCGAATATACACCGTCCATAATGACTCCTTTCCTACCTCGGGCATATCAACATCTGTACCTGTCCCCCCAGCCAAACGAAGGTTAAGTGCGTTTTCATGTCTCATGACAGCCGGACATATCCAGTCCAGATAATTCTGAGCCTTTGCCATTTCGTGAGCAGGAAATTTCTGCTGTTTACTACCGGCTACAGGAAGCCATTTAGCTATAGCTTTTTCAATACTATTGACAGACCCTGTAAGGATTAACTTTTCCCTTGCTCGGGTAAGGGCTACATAAAGAATACGCATTTCTTCGGATAGAGTTTCAAATCTGACCTTCTGGGCTATAGCAAGCTTTGGTACTGATGGATACTTGATTCTTCTTCTGTGGTCCACGAAATCAGGACCGAATCCCAGCTCCTGATGCAGTAAAATACTTTTGTACATATCCTGAAAATTGAATTTCTTTCCACAACCGCTGACAAAAACAACCGGAAACTCAAGTCCCTTGCTCTTATGTATGCTCATCATTCTTACAACATTGTCATTTTCACCCAGTACTTTAGCACTTCCCATATCACCCTTGCTGGTTTTCAGCTTGTCAATAAAGTTTATAAAGTTAAATAACCCCTTATAACTGGTTTTTTCAAATTGAAGAGCGCGCTCGAACAATATTCTAAGGTTGGCCTGCTTTCTCTCACCATCTCTCATGGCTCCAACAATGTTGAAATACCCTGTCTCGTTGTATAACTGCCATATTAGCTTGTGAGTGGACATGTACATTGACATGGCTCTCCATTTTTCAAGTCGTTCAAGAAATTCTACTGCCTTACAGGAAGCCTCCGAAGGGCTATCAGCCAACAGCCTTAATGCGTCAAAAAGAGGCGCTTTTCGGTCTGATAATCGAAGTTCAGCCAAATCTTCGGTGGTGAAATTCGCAATCTGTGATCTCAGAACTGAAAGCAGCGGTATATCTTGATACGGATTATCAATTATTTGGAGCAAGGACAGTATCACCTGAATCTCAGGGGTCTTAAAGAAACCGCTTCCTGTATCGGCAAAAACTGGTATCCCAAAACATGAAAGCTCCTCACAAAATACTTCTGTCCAGTTTTTTGTGGTTCTTAACAAAATTACTATATCTTTATACTGTACTTCTCTATATCGGTTTAAAAGCCTGTCATAAACGCTGAAACTCCTACCGTCCTTATCCGGCTGCATAAGAGCATTGATTCTGGAGGCAACCATACGGGCCTCTTTTTGAATATTATCCAGTATTTCTTCCTCTTCGATATCTCCTGCTTGCTCCTCCTCATTCTCTAAATCATCTTCATGGCTTTGAACTGATGAGGTTTCTACAAGGTGAAGTTCAACATCACCGCCAACTATGAGGTTTTTTTCAAGATTATCAGGGAATATTGCTGCCGGATTAAGTCTTTCCTTTGAATCATAATCCAGCTCTCCTACACTCTCTGACATTATTTGTTCAAATATGAAATTTACGCCGTCAACTACTTCTTTTCTGCTTCTGAAGTTTTTAAACAACAGTATTTTACGGTACAGTCCATCTGATAAACTTGAATAGCTGTTATATTTATTCATAAACAACTCCGGTTTAGCCTGTCTGAACCGGTATATGCTCTGCTTTACATCACCAACCATGAAAACGTTGGGAATACCCCTGTCTTCTCTGGATATCATGTTAATAATTATTTCCTGAACCATATTGCTATCTTGGTATTCGTCCACAAGAATTTCAGAGAACTTGTCCTTATAAGCTGCTGCCACCGAAGACGGAGTAGGCTTTCCATTCTCACTGACTTCAGACAGTATTTTAAGACAAAAGTGTTCAAGATCATTGAAATCTACTGCAGCCTTCATTCTCTTCCTGCTCGAGTACCTTTTATCGAACTCTACTACAAGACCCGACAAGCACTCCAGTAAGGGATACATTTGCTTAAGGTCCGAAACAATTTCCTCCGATTTCTGGAAGAACACTTCATCCTTTAGTCCTTTAATATACGCTTTAATTTCATCTCTGGTTTTTTTGACCTGCTCCTGTAATTGTTTATCGGCTTCCTTGCCACAGCTGGGCAATCTTCCGAATTCGTAGTTTGAAAGATAATTATATATATCATCCCAATTTACATAACCATATTCCCTCTGTGAGTCCAAGTGTTCTTTCTCGGAAATTCCTGCATTAAAAAGCTCCAGCAAGCCTGTCAGCTTGTCAGAATCCTCATAAAACACAGAAAGGTATTTCTCCATACCAACTGCATGCTTTAATCTACTGCAGGCTGCTTCGAGCATGGATTTGAATCCCTCAAGACGAAGTCCTGCCGTCTTTATTATTACCCTTCCCCATTCAGTACTGCCAAAATCCTTTGTAATGCCGGGATTAAAATACTCGGTCTGCTGAAGCAGCCATTGCTCAGGCCAAGGATAACTCTGTATATAGCTGTAAATATTCAAAACCATTTCCTGAAGCTTCTCATCATCGCGGTTTGTTCCATAAGCTTCAAGTAAATCAAAGAAAGTCTGATTGTTTTCCTCCTCCTCATATATCTCCTCAAAGAGCTCATTCAGGGTTTCAAGCTTCATAAGAGAGGCTTCGGTTTCATCAAGGATCCTGAAATTCGGGTCAATATCAATACTCTGAAAATTATTTCTGATAACCTCAAGACAAAAAGAATGTATAGTCGTAATAGAAGCCCTGTTTAATAATGCCAACTGCCTGTGAATATTCCTGGAGGCCTTCTTTTCGTCTATTGCTTTTGAAATTGCGGTACCTATTCTCTCACGCATTTCAGTTGCAGCAGCATTTGTAAAGGTCACCACAAGCAGAGAATCGATATCAACAGGATTTTTATCGTCTATAATTTTTTGTATAATTCTTTCTACGAGGACAGCTGTCTTTCCAGCTCCTGCAGCCGCTGCCACCAGTAGATTGCAGTCCTTCTCCCATATGGCAGCCTGCTGCTCTTTTGTCCAATTTGTGTCAGCCATAGTTCCATAGCCTTTCCGGCTCAAATATTGTACTCTGTAACGTCTTTATCTTGAGCCTAATAAGGGATTTAGCCTTTAATTTTTGTTAACCGATATGACAATCCCTTTATTTATCGGGATAGCTTTGCTCCAAGTTGTCAAACATAAGCTTCCAAACCTCATCATTTTCCCTGTCATGAAGGAGCTTGAAGCTGTTTTCATTTTGTGTCAGATCAAACTGGCAGATTGAGGAGTAGCTGCAATACTGACAGGAGGTTATTTTCTTCTTCTTATAGGGCTTTATGGGCACATTACCCTTCATAATCTCAGTACACAAATCCTTGAGTAGCTGCTTAACATAGCCCCTTAAAACGGTGAACTGTTCCAGGGTAGCTACAGAGGACTTTCCAAGTGTATCACCCTTATTTATCCGGGCAGGGATAATCATTGAACTGCCTTCTATTTCATTGTCCATATGCTTGATCAGCTGAACATCTGCCAACAGTAGGCCCTTCATTTTCAGTTTTTTCATAATTGCAGCTTCCACTTCTTCAGGGGTAATTGCTCCTGAGCCCCTTACTATGGGGTCGTCCAATTTGAAATACAGCATACCGCCCGGATACACGCTGCCTTCGGTTTCCCTGTCTGAATTCTCCCATAGGGCATCCATATAGGTTATAAGCTGCATCTGCAGGCCATAGTAAACATCACTAAGTCTGAAATCCTTCTGGCCTGATTTATAGTCAATAATTCTTAAATACGTTCCGTCGTTAGTTTTGAGGGCATCCACCCTGTCTATCCTACCAACGAGGGTTATTTTTTCTCCTGAATCCAATTCTATGGTTATGGGAGGAAACTTACCTCCTTCGCTAAAATCAACCTCATAGCCTATGGGTTCAAAGCTGCTCCTTCTTATATGCTCTGCGATAAGCCATACCGCTCTGGTAACAACTCTTTTGAGTCGTACAGTCAAGGCTCTGAACCTCTTTGAACCTCCCAATATGGTGTTTCTCATACTATGAAGCTGGCTGTCCACTATTTGGGATACCTGCTCGGAACACCATTCCTTTGTGAACGCCCGCCAGGAAATCTCCTGCTCCTCCACCATTTTTGAGAATCTCTCTATGATCGAATGCATGAAGGTACCTACATCAGGCGGGCTCAGACGGTATATTCTGCGCTCCCTTGCACCGAGACCGTATTGTACGTAATAGGCAAAGGGACAGGAGGTATACTTCTCCAGCCTTGATACGCTGGAATAGGCATTGCTGCCATACAGCAGTCGTACCTTCTCCTTGCTTACCGGGAGCGCAATATTCCTGTATTTAAAGGCATTTCCCATTAATTCGCACTTCAGCTTCCACTCGGGCTGAGCTGAATACCACTCATATACAGCCTGCCAGAGCGGACTTATTCCAGCACCGTTATTTCTATCTCTGAGAGCCAGTACAAGCTGATTGAACACCGGCTGAGGTGAAGTGATAAGGTCAACATATTCCTCTGAATTTGCCGGCTTAATAAGATTACTTTTCCAGCTCACCTGTGGGAACAGCTTTCTTATCCTGGAAATAATGATCGAAGGCCTCATGGTTTTTCCTTCATGATCCGCGATGGGCCAGCTCACCCTCAAATATTTCTTAGGTGTTGTCAAAGCTCTGTAAATAAGGTTTTGCTCATCAAATACCTGTGTTTTTGTATCGCTGGCCAGCTCGATACCCTTGCTGTTGAGCACAAGTCTGTCTGCGTCTGAAAGGATTCCTTCGTTCATTCCTGCTGACGGAAATATCCCGTCATTTGTACCCAGGATATATAAAGCTTTTATCTCGTGACTCTTAGAATGCTCAACACTGCCTACCAGGACCTGATCCAGAGAGACAGGTATCGAGGCAATTTTATACTCTGCCAAACCTATTTTAAGAATATTGGTAAATCGCTCAATTCCGATTGTATCCTCCCCAAGTACTTCTACCACCTGATCAAAAACATCCATAAGAGTATTCCAGACTTGTTCGTATTCAGATGCAAGTCTGAGCTTTCCTGTTTGATTAAAGAACTCTATGTACTGCTCTATCTTTCGTTCTACACCCAGTTCTATCAGATAATCATACAGACACGCGCAATAATCAGCTGCTTTTCTTCTTCCTCTGGTTTTTTCCCTGAAACGTAGGAGAGGCTCACAAATCAGTTTTCGGGTTTTATTTATTTCAAAAAGCAGCTGTTCTGTTTCGTTGTCAAGCCTATCCTCAGGCAACAGCTCAGGCGTCATGATCCAATCTGTATTTTGAGTCCATTTTGTTCCCCTGATCCCACAGGCCAGAACATAATTCTCAATTTTATCAATTATATTTTTATCAAAATCCAGCAGACCGGATTTTAAATATCTGAAAACCGACTCATAGGACCAATTATCAATAAAAATTTCAAGCATTGACATAACAAGCCTGATAAGTGGATGATTAGAAATTTCAGCCTTTGAGTCGATAAAGCAAGGAATTTCATACTCTTCAAAAATCGCTTCCATAAGTTCCTGGTAACCGGCAAGATTTCTTGTTACTACAGCTATATCCTTATACCTGAGACCGTTATCCCTGCACTGTCTGATAATGTCTCTGGCACATTCTTCTATTTCGGTGTATATATTGATTGCTTCAAAAAGTTCTATATCCTGTGTGGGTTTTTGAAAAGCTCTGTAAGGATGCGCAAAATAATTCTCCTCAAGACTGGCAAGCTCCTCACTGTCCTTGAATCTGGGAGATACATTTTCACGGCATTGTACAGGCGGAAGTACATTCACAAGATTAGCTCGGGCAATATTAATGAATTTCCTGTAAGCTTTTTTTGCTGAATAGAATACATCAGACAAATCTAAATTCTCATCCTCCAGAACATCGGTACACATGGTAATATAGACCATACTCGCCTTGCCCATCAGTTTTGAAATTACCTCAAACTCCTGGGGAGTAAAGCCAGAAAAGCCATCTATCCAAATTTCTGAGTCATCATACATATTTGTACAGTCAAGTTTCATTGATAAAAGCGTCAGTTCGTCGTCTGCATCTCTGTAACGGGCTGACAATAATTCTTCGAATTTTGAATATATTAGCTTGATTTCTGATATTTTTTTATGAAGATAAGAATTTCCTTCAAGACTTTTGAGAATATTCTCCAAGTCACCAGGATGAATATTGTACCTTTTTAATTCGGTAATAAGACCTGAAATAGTATTGACAAATCCCTGGCAACCTGCCGACTTGTGAAAAATGGCAAAATCATCCTTCATTTTATCCAGTATATTAAAAAGAAGCATGCACTTTCCTGCGGGGTGAATATGCGGATATGTTATTCCACCTACTTCGTTAAGGACACGATAAGCCATTCTCCGGAAACTTAAAACTTCAGTCTTGAGAATACCACCTGTTTCCAAAACCTTTATCAGATCATACTCAGCCTGATAGGTGTATTGCTCCGGAACAAGCAACACCAGGCTTTTTGAGTTATCCTCAGCTATTTTTGATTTTATTTGATTCAAGCAATGAAAGGATTTTCCAGAGCCTGCTCGTCCATATATAAATTGAAGGCTCATAGCTTATGTACTCCTTTGATTTTATTTCGAATATTCGCCTACATATTTTTTATTGTTTTTTAACTAGGTTATAAACCAGTAACTTTAAGAGTCTTGTCTGTTTTTTCTATTATAAAAGCTGCAATTATGTAGAATAATATTGCAGTTATAAGTGATGAAACAAAGCCTGCTACAGGATTAAATTCGGAGGTAAAGAATATAGTATTTGTAGGCAAAACACTATCGGGATAACTGACAATTATAAAACAGAACAGATTATTGACCGCATGAACACCTGCGGCAGCCTCGAGAGAATTTGTTCTGATTGTTATCATAGCCAGCATCATCCCAATTACATAATAGTTCAAAACCATACAAATGGTACTGAACATACCAAGCTTATTTGCTGCATATATCTCAGGATTTGCAAGATGCGGAAGTGTAAAAAGTACGCCGGAAATAATCGAAAGGACAAGTCCGTTCCTTATTTTGAGTCCGAAGCTCTGTATTACATATCCCCTGAATACAAATTCCTCTGCCGTGGTCTGAATTGGAGTCATGATCAAAATCAAAGGTAACATGACCCAGAATTTACTTGGCTCAAAAGATACCGAGTAAGTTTCAGAATTTATTAAATAATCAACTGCCGAGCCAATAAACAGTAATATTCCAAACACACCAAAACCAATCCAGAAATTTGACCACTTAATTTTTCCGCTATGATTGAAAACTGTTCCCAAAGGTCTGTTGTGTATAAATTTAATCGCTATAATAGCACCAGCAAGCATGCAATAAATAGCCAAATTTGAAAAAATAAAATTTGGAATCGGGCCAACATATTTATCAATAAACCCCATCGGATCAGTCTGCAGAATAGGATCAAAAAGAATATCGCGATTTGTAACCATAGTATATATAATCGGAATCGAGGCTATTATGCCACCGATAATAAAATAAAAATAAAGTATTACCGCTGCTGACGAAACAAACCTTGATGTCTTTATATTACCGTATTTAGCAAGTTCCTGATATTTTGTTATCAATGAATAAATCCTCCTAAAACCAATACAATTTAACCTGTTAATTATAACATTTTATAACAGTCTTTTAAATGTTTTTAATTGGATTAACCTCTTTTATTAGTTACCACATTATTACAAATTTTAATTTATTATTCAATAATTTTTGGGTATATTAATTATAGAATAAATCAGAAAATAGTGAGAAAATTAATTTTAGACCAAAGTAGATTCAACTATTGGAGGTAATATATGTACGACATAATAATCATTGGAGGTGGGCCAGCAGGCTATTCTGCAGCCCTATACAGTTCAAGGGCCAAGTTTGACACACTTGTAATAGAAAAGATGTTCACAGGTGGGCAAATGGCTACAACAGATATTATAGAAAATTATCCGGGGTTTGAAGAACCCATTGGTGGTTCCGACCTGGCCCTGAGAATGGAAAAACAGGCAAGAAAATTCGGTACTGTTGTCCTTAATGACGAAATACTTGCACTTGATCTGGATTCAAAGATAAAAGTTGTCAAAACACAAAAAAATACTTATGAGTGTAAGGCACTTATATTATGTATGGGCGCATACCCGAAAATGCTTGGTCTTGACAAGGAGGAAGCTTTCAGGGGAGCCGGTGTCTCCTATTGTGCCGTGTGCGACGGAGCCTTTTACAAAAATAAAACTGTTGCCGTGGTTGGTGGAGGTGACACTGCAGTAGAAGATGCCTTATATCTGGCAAGATTTTGTCCCAAAATCTATCTTATTCACAGAAGAGACAGCTTAAGGGCTACGAAAATTATGCAGGACGAATTATTCTGCAATAGAAAAATTGAATTGGTATGGGATTCAGTTGTCGAAGAGATTATTGGTCAGCATGGTGTTGAGGGATTAAAACTAAAAAATCTGAAAACAAACGTAAGCTCTCAAATAGATGTTGACGGGCTATTCATCGCAATTGGTTTAAATCCCAACATCTCCTTAATTAATGGAAAAGTACAGCAAAGCAAGGAAGGGTATATTATTACTGATGAAAGAATGCGTACAAACATTCCGGGAGTTTTTGCCGCAGGAGATATACGTCAAAAGTTTTTAAGACAGGTTATTACTGCAGCTTCTGACGGAGCAACAGCCTCCTACTCAGCAGAGCTGTACATTACTGAAACCAAATGGTGAAACCTTCCGCGTTTTTTTTAACTTTATTCGGGAATTATAATCATGAATTCTTAAAAGAAAGGGTGATTATATGAAGGTAAGAGACGTAATGACCAAAAACGTTGCTTATGTAAATCCCGCAGCAAATGTTGTTGAGACAGCACAGCTTATGCAGCAGCATAACGTAGGATCTATCCCTGTTTGTGATCAGAGTGGTGTTGTAGGTATTATTACCGATAGAGATATAGTTGTAAGAACTGTTGCAACCGGTAAAAATCCTCAGCAGACCCCTGTAACGGAAGTTATGACTACAGGTGTAGCATGTGTTTCTCCTGATATGGATATGCACGATGTTGCCCAAAAAATGTCTACAAGTCAGATTCGAAGAGTTCCTGTTATTGAAAACAATAACCTCGTTGGAATTGTAGCCCTTGGTGATGTGGCTGTTGATGCCAAGTATTATACTCAAGTTGCTGATACACTTCAGAACATTTCAACACCCTCAAGACCGCAGTAGTCTATCTTTTAAGATAATGAAATATTATGAGGCCAGCATTTTTGCCGGCCTCTTTTATTTTTTACTATATGCTTGGGCTTACTATTTCTATCTCAGTACCTATATTTCTGTAATCAACAGCATGAGCAACATTCAATTCCATACCTGAACCATCAAGTTCCATAGCGGCATTGATTTTAGTTACCTGCTTGATAATATGACCATTACTGTTAACATAGACATCTATCTTCAAGTTAAAGCCCTTGTTATAGATGTCTTCCATTGTCATAACTTCACCAAGGAGGTCTGAAGGTATTAATGAATTCAACATCTCTTTTTCGGCTTTTATTTCATATCTGTTAACCTCTTCACCATTTATAAAAGCCTTTCCTGCAAAGTATATTTTCATCTTTCCATAGGAATCAAGCATTTTTTGTGTTTCAGCTTTATCTGCTTCATAATCAAAATACATTATACCCTGTTCAAGAGCTTCTTCCTCAGTAACGGTACTCCATATTCCGGTTTTCATATTTTTGTAATATATCTGTTGACCTATTTTAATAACATTATATTGATCGGAAGCTTCTCCATATTGAGGATCAAATGTGGTAACTTTAGTATTCGAGGTTGATTTTGAACCGTTATTTGCACCTTCCATAATATAGCTTAGGCCCATCAGTTTTTCATAATTTGTTGTCTCAACCATGGACATTTCCAAACTTGACTTGTATTCTCCCTTATAATCAAGACGCTTCTTAAATGCGTTGTAAAGTGCAGGATTACTTACTGCCGAAGCATATTTGATTACAACAAGCTTTGTTTTTTCGTTCATTTGGATAGTCATACTCATGGCAGAAGTAACTGCTTTTGCTGGGACTAGAACGGCTTGGCCAGATACCTTGGGCGCTGCTGCAAGAGTAATAGCGTTGGCTGCAGTGCCGGATTCTGTAAAGGGATTCCCCGTGCCGGTATAATTAACATATGCAGTACTATTATTAACGCCTAGATATATGTTTTTATCCCCGGCAGAGTTCTTAACAACAACTCTGTTCTTAGCCTCGTCTACAGTTACACTTACTCCCATGTGCACAAAAGCTTCGACCGGTATGAGAATTTCTCCGTTTTCAAGTACAGAAGCTTCGGTCAACTTTATAGCATCTCCGTTAAATGATATCAAAGGCTTTCTCAAACTGTCGGCTGCTTTATGGATTCTTTCACTGTTATTAATAAAGTTATGTAGAATAACTGCTATCTGTTCTTTTGTAGCCTTTCCTGCCGGAGAAAAAGTATTCGAACCGGTGCCGCTCATTATACCATTCGAAACCGCAAATTGGATAGAAGGTTTCGCCCATTCAGACATATTCTCTTCATCAATGAATTTCGTTAATGCATTCAGGCCCTGCTCTGCCAGAACCGCTTCTTTTGATATAGACAGGTAGTTCATAATTATTGAAGTTACCTGTTCTCTGGTACTCAGAGAATCGACTCCGAACTTGCCGTTTCCTATACCGCTTATGATACCTGCTCGGCTGGCAGCCTCAACATAAGCGTAAGCCCAGTGCTTGTCCGGGACGTCACTGAAGGTAGGAGTTTCAGGTAAATTAGTTACATCAATATTTAACGCTTTTACTATTATAGTTACCAATTCTGCCCTGTTGATTTTTTTACCGGGGTTAAAATAACCGTATTGGTCTCCACTTATTACTTTATTGTTTACCATCCACTGTACAGCTTCTTTTGCATAAGCTGAAGCTTTAGAAAGGTCCTTTATGGCCTCAGCCTGCACAGGTAAAGCACCTGCCATTATTCCGGCAGATAAAACAGTAACTATGATAACTTTTATCACTCTGCCCACTAACTTTGTACGCATTTGTCACCTCATAATATTATTGATTTACAATACTCTTCTCATATTATCAAGATTATTTATGCTGTACTAGCTGTAATTGTTACCATATTGCAGTATCATTTATTCATTCCGGTATATATCAACACCGCATCTCTCAGGAACTCCGCAGCCCCCTCCTGAATTTTGTCATAGTATGCCTTAAAGCGTTCATCACCGACATACATCTGAGCCACTCCTGCATGAGCTTCCTTGCTGTAGCTGCCCCAAGAATATGAAAGCCATTGGCGGTGCAGATCAGCCGCTTTCTGTCCAAGGCTTCCAGCAGGATCGCCTGTTTCCATAGCCGCCTTCAACGTTTCTTTTACTTCCTGACCAAGCTTTTCAAACTGTTGATATTGCCCATTTGTCATTTTCAGTAGTTTATTGTTGGATTCATTTACTGCTTTATCACCATACTTTTCTCTAATTTCCCTGCCGTATTTATTCTCATTTTCATCTACCAGTTTTTGTTTAAAGCCTTCAAATCTCTCTTTATCAGTCATTTTCAGTCTCCCTTCAGCTGCCTCCAAGGTTTTTTCAATATTGGCCAGCAATATATCTATTTGTTTTCTTTTTGCCAGAAGCTTTAGCCGATGATCTTTCAGAGCTTCGCAGCTATTATAGTCCGGTTGGGAAATTATTTCTTTTATATCCTCCAGACTAATCTCCAATTCTCTGTAGAAGAGAATTTGCTGTAATCTGTTAACCTCGTTCTGACCATAGATTCTGTATCCTGATGAATTGATTCTTGCCGGCTTTAGAATACCTATTTCATCATAATACCTTAGAGTTCTGGTGCTAACATCAGCAAGAGCTGCAAGTTTTTTTACCGTATATTCCATGTTCGGGCTAATGCTGTCAGTGAAAGCATTGGATATTCATTCAGCATAAGCCTCTTCACCTCCTTCCGGCTATTTCTTAAACTTAATTACTCAAATGGCCATTTTACTGTTAAATAAGCTTAATCAAAATATACACCTTAACGCTGCGTTAATGTCAATACTTTTTGTTAACTCTCATTGTTAACTCTCATGTAACTCTCAAAATGACAAGGTAATTTATGATTAAGTATATATCTGATTACTTTAACACTAACCTTCACTTTTACCTAAAAATATACATAAAATAAATAAGTAAAAAATTTTAAGAGGTTTTTATGAGTTATACAAATCCACTCGGTCACCCACAGGGTGTACCCCACAAAGTCACCAATTTACTCAGGCAAGTAATGATTGCTGAATTGGTTGCTATTAACGGTTATCAAAATCATATACTCACTTCCAACATAACCGTAATTA
>JAEYNI010000009.1 GCA_023412635.1 Bacillota bacterium | reverse complement strand
TAGAGAAGAGGAATCTTATGAGAAGACGGGCATCTGAAGATGGCTGGAGGAAGCTGGACAATACAGCTAATGTTTTTCCTGTTATAGCAAATAAAAATTACAGCAGTGTATATAGAATTTCGGTAAGATTATTTGAAGCAATAGCTGAGGAGACTCTTCAAGAGGCACTTAATAATACCATGCCATGGTTTTCTTCCTTTAATGTAAAACTGAAGAAAGGTGTATTCTGGCATTATTTTGAGAATAATAAGAAACAACCGATGGTTGAGAGAGAACAGACCTATCCCTGTGCCTATATAGACCCGAATACCAATAATCAGTTTCTTTTTAAGGTAACGTACTTCGGTACCCGCATTAATCTTGAGGTGTTTCATGCTATCACAGATGGAACTGGAGCACTTAATTTTCTTAAAGCCCTGACATACAATTATATAAAACTTGCATATAGAGAATGGCTCTCAAAGGATGTTATTGATATGCCCATTGTTGATGTTGTATCGGATGTTGAAGACAGTTACCATAAGAATTACAGAAAACTTTCCTATAAGAAAATGAAAACCAAAAGTGCTTATAAATTAAAGGGAGAAAAGCTTCCAATTCTTACGATGAGTGTTATCCATGGGACAGTACCTGTAAAGGAAATACTTGAACTTTGCAGAAGTAAGGGCGTAAGTCTTACTCAATACATATCAACACTAATAATATGGTGTATTTATAAGGAATACCTGAATGAACAGCCGGATAAAAAACCTATACAGATAAATATACCTGTTAACTTGAGACACTTTTTCAACTCAACGACAGAAATGAACTTTTTCTCATATATTAATGTAGGAATTACTATAAAAAAGGGTAAATATACTTTTGATGAAATGCTTGAAATAACAAGGGATCAGTTCCGGGAGCAGCTGACAGTGGAGAACATGACACAGACCATTTCAGATAACGTGGCTACCGAGAGGAATATTTTAGTAAGGGTAGCTCCTCTGCCTGTAAAAAATGTAGGGGTAAGGATAGCCTATTTAGGCTCGGGAAAAACAAACTCCTTTGTACTTTCTAATTTGGGAAGAATTGATGTACTGGAGGAGTTTAGGGAATATATAGATAAATTCGAAGTATTGCTTAGTGTATCTAAATCTGAACCAATAAAGTGCGGGGTATGTTCTTTTGAAGACAAACTGGTTTTTTCTTTTACCTCGATGCTTAGGGAGGTGTACCTTCAAAGGGCATTCTTCAGGCATTTGTCCCAACAGGGTATAGATGTAACAATAGAAACTAATGGGGTAGACCTATGAAAAAATGCAAAAGGTGCAACATAAAAGTCAATGAAAATACAGATAGCTGTCCGTTATGCCGAACCATACTCACAAGTATTAACGAGGCTGATTATAAGACTACATATCCTGAGATAAAGCTTAACCCTCACAAATATAACATAATTAAAAGAACCTTTATCTTTATATCAATAGTATCTGGAATTACGACCGCAATTACAAATTATCTCACCTATAACGGAGTTATGTGGTCGGTGATATCAATAGCTGCAATAATTTACTTCTGGATAATAATGGCATATTCTATAAGAAGAAATACAAATATAGCATCTAAAATATTGGTTCAGGTTTTGGGGGTTGCGATCCTTACAGTAATAATGGATTATTCCATAGGCTATTCCGGGTGGTCAGTAAACCATGTTATTCCGGAGATTATCACGTTAGCCAACATATCATTACTAATACTGGTCATAATAAACCGCATGTACTGGCATAATTATGTAATAAACCAGATAATCATAGCAATTTTCGGGCTCATACCTGGAATTCTCTATTTATGCGGTCTGATTGATGTACCTGTGCCGACTGTTATTGCAGCCTCAACTTCTGTTATTGTTCTACTGGGAACTATTATATTTGGTGATAAATCAATAAAAAGTGAACTGATCAGGAGATTTCATATATAGATAATAATGTAGAGCGGAATAAGGTCAAAACGTAGAATAAATTAGTTTGGAGTTTATGAAAAGTCAAAGCGACTTTGATACTGTTTGTAAGATATAAATATAATCATTCGGAGGACCAGAGATGAATATTGTAGTGTTAGATGGTTACGCAATGAATCCAGGAGATCTGTCCTGGAGTGAAATGGAGAAACTCGGGGAACTTACTGTATATGACAGAACTCCGAAAGAGTTTCTATTAAAAAGAATTGGTGATGCCGAAATAGTATTAACAAATAAAGTAATACTCTCCAGAGAGATAATTGAAAAGACTCCTGCACTCAAATATATCGGGGTTATGGCAACAGGATATAACGTTATTGATACAACGGCTGCAACCGAAAGGGGTATCGTTGTCACTAATGTTCCTGCCTACAGTACCGACTCGGTTGCACAGCTTGTTTTTGCCTTTATACTGGAGTTCTGCCATCACGTGGGGGAACACAACAGAACTGTACAGGAGGGGAGTTGGACAGCCAGCAAGGACTTTTCCTTCTGGAATTACCCATTGATAGAACTAAAAAATAAGACTCTTGGAATTATTGGATATGGAGCTATCGGAAAGGCTGTTGCAAGGCTGGCTGAAGCATTTGGAATGCATGTGAGAGTATTCAGCAGAACAGTCAGGCACGAACTTGAAACAGATAAGACAAAGTTTGTTACTTTAAACGAGGTGTTGGAACAATCAGATTTTCTCAGTCTTCATTGCCCGTTAACAGAAGATACAAAAGGATTGATAAATAAAGATAATATATTAAAGATGAAAACAGGTGCATTTTTAATAAATACATCCAGGGGGCCAGTAATAGATGAACAAGAGGTTGCAGATGCCCTAAATATAGGGAAATTGGGTGGTGCAGCTGTCGATGTTGTTTCAGTTGAGCCTATAATAAAAGAAAATCCGTTACTTGGAGCAAAAAACTGTATTATTACGCCTCATTTTGCATGGGCTCCCTTTGAGGCCCGGACAAGATTAATGGATACTCTAGTCAGTAATGTAAGGGCTTTTATACAGGGGAACCCTGTCAATGTAGTCAATAAGTAAGGCGCCTCCTGGCAAAACAAAGAGAAAAATATGTGAAATTTTATAATGAAGTATTATAAGGCAGGTGATGACATGAGGCATATGGAGAAAATAAAGCAATATTATGAGGCCAACAATGTTGAAGGCTATCCCGATTACTATATACTTGGTTGGGAAAGTGAAGAAGCGCAGAAGCTAAGATTCAAACAGCTTATCGGTGACATTGATCTTAATACTAAAGCTATATTGGACGTAGGTTGCGGGACAGGTAACCTATTGGAGTATATAGAGAGCAGCTTTACAGGTTTCAATTACTCGGGGATCGATGTACTCCCACATATGATTAAAAGGGCTTCAGAGAAGAAATTACATGGTCAATTTTCCTGTATTGATATTTTTAAGTATAACCCATACAGTAATAAATCTTTTGATGTACTATTCTCCTCTGGTATTTTTAATCTTAACCTGGGGAATAATCAGGAATTCCTAAGGGATGCCGTTAACCTGTTTTTAAAACTTGCCAGGGAAACTGTCGCTTTTAACTTATTATGGGATAAATCCGAGGATAAGGATACCAAGTATTTTTACTTTTCACCTGAGGAGATTTATCTGGACCTGAATAACCGCTATTACAAAAGCTGGAATATTTCGATTCAGAAAGGATACCTTAATAATGATTTTACGGTTCATATGAATAGTAAGTAGATGGCATCAATATATGAATATAAAATAAATAGCATCCATATAAAGAAGTTAATTTGGCTAAACTAATAAGCAAAAAAAGAATCTATAGTGGATGAAAATAGACCATATCGAAGTATACTGTATTGATTTGAAGGAAAGTCGATAAGAATCATATTAATGGTGGTTAATCGGAAATAACGGCGTTACATTAGACTTGAAATAGTAATCCGTTGAGTGTTATACTAGCTAAGCTGTCGCCGATGAGGGGTAACAAACTTCTAAGGACAGGTCATCACAAGAAGTCAACTCGTGGAAATAATTACTTGAAAATCAGGTGTTGACAAAGCCATAAAGGCGTGATATTATAATAAAGCTGATTGCGGAAAGCAAACAGCAATAAACCTTGAAAAGCAGCAGTAACAACGCTTTTAAGGTATGGACTTTGAAAAGTAAACAGTGACAAATACATGCAAATGTAAAGAACAATTAAATTGTTCTTTTGTAAAGGACTCAATAAAATTCCAGAATCCAACGGATTCTAAAAAATGAGTAAAAAGAATTCC
>JAEYNI010000312.1 GCA_023412635.1 Bacillota bacterium | reverse complement strand
GGGTATTACAGTCTGAATATTAAAGTCAGAGCCGTTACTCATGAACTTGCACAAATGCCTTTATCGGTATTTATTAATCAACGTCTTATTAATGTTATGAATGTTAACGGAACTAACGGAAATTGGGCGTTGCATACAGTAGATTTAGGTCTGATCAAGCCTAGGAAAGCCGGCTTAAGACTATTTTTCGGACAGAGCGGTATGGAATTAGGTGAGCTAAAGGTAACCCTGAGGTAATCCTGAGATACAGGGAGAAACTCTGAAAATAAATAATGCAAAGGTACTCACATAATTTACATATAAATAGTGTTAAAGGCTGTTGACGCGTTAATAATTCAACAGCCTTTATTTATAAATATATATGTATAAAAATAGAAACTATAGCAAAACTTGCACAAAATATGGCAACAGTTGAAATGCATAAGAAATATAATTCTATTATAATTACCATAAATCACAAAAGAAATCACAAAAGTAATTTAGGATTGAGGGCACGAGTATGGAAATTATAAAAGTAAATCATCTATCTAAAAGCTTTTCATATTATAAAAAAGATGTAGGTTTAAAGAACTCAATAAAAAACCTGTTTCACAGAGAACGGCTTGTAAAAGAGGCTGTACAGGACATATCCTTCAGCATCGACGAAGGGGAAGTAGTAGGGTTTTTGGGACCTAACGGGGCAGGAAAAACAACGACTCTTAAAATGCTGGCCGGTATTCTTTATCCTACCGGTGGAACCACTTCGGTGATGGGTTTTACTCCCTGGGAGAGAAAAAAGGATTTTAAATTGAACTTCTCAATTGTAATGGGCCAGAAAAGCCAGTTGTGGTGGGATTTACCTGCGAATGAGTCACTGCTGCTAAACAAAAATATATATGAAATAAGTGACCAACAATATAATCAAACCCTTGGTGAACTATCAGAGCTATTGGATGTCAAGGATCATCTAAAGATTCAGGTAAGAAGGCTATCACTTGGGGAGAGAATGAAAATGGAACTGATAGCGGCATTGATTCACAAACCCAAAGTCATATTTCTTGACGAGCCTACCATAGGTCTGGATATTATTTCCCAGAAAAAAATAAGAGAATTTTTGAAATACTACAACCAGAAAGCAAAAACAACTATATTGCTGACAAGTCACTATATGAACGATATCGAAGATATGTGCAGCCGGTCGATTATTATAAATCAGGGCAGGCTGGTCTATGATGGAGAATTATCGAAGGTAAATGAGCTTTTTAATCAGAAAAAAATAATAAAGCTCCAGTTGCAGAGTGAGGTTAGAGAAAGTTATCTGAGAACCCTTGGAGAACTGAAAGAACTCACAGGTTCAGCAGCAACACTGGAGGTTGATAAAGCAGAATTAAAGGGCAGGCTCAAAACTATTCTGGACAGTGATTTAATATTGGATTATACAGTTGAAGATGTTCCTTTGGAGGAAGGCATTTCATTAATATACCAAAAGGGGGGAGTAGGAAATGGGCTTCCTGAAAAAGTACATTAAAGCTTTCCTGATGGGACTGCAAAGTGCAATGGAATACAGAGCCGACTTTTTTTTGAGTATTTTCAGCGGGACATTTATAATTCTGATACAGTGCTTTTTTTGGACAGCGGTCTTTGCTAGCTCAAGTAGCACCATTGTTTATGGTTACACCTTTCCACAAATGATTTCTTACTCAATTATGGCAGGATTGGTGGCAAAAATGACCTCCACCGGTTTTGAGTGGGAAATTGCTGAAGATATAAAGAGCGGAGGGCTTAGCAAGTTTATTGTTCAGCCTGTAAGTTATTTTTATTACCGGGTTTGCTGCTTCTTTGGGAGAAAAGTTCTGCAGTTCGGAATACTTGCAATCCTTTCGGTGGCAGCATTGGTATTTTGTGTTCAGTTTCTCAGTCTCGAGATAAATTTGATAAATATAATTCTCTTTGTTCCCTTTGTCGTATTATCGATGGTTCTTAACTTCCTTATATATTATTGCATGAGCTCCCTTGCCTTTATAATGACTGAAATATGGGGTGTTTTTGCTGCGGCAGGTCAGGGAATTTTAATGCTGAGCGGAGGCATATTCCCTCTGGACATTTTTAGCGGCGGAGTACTAAGGGTGTTAAACCTTCTGCCGTTCAAATATCTGGTATATTTCCCCGCAAATATACTAAACGGGCATTTAAAGCCTGAAGAAATTCTAAATGGTGCTTTAATACAGGCTGTATGGATAATTTTGTTCTTAGTATTATCTAGGATGTGTTGGATTTCAGGTATGAAAAAATATGTTGCCGTTGGAGGGTAACCGATTTAAAGGGGGGGGATGGAATGTCATACTGGCTGAAGCCTATAAGAAAACATTTTAGGATTTATTTATTACTTATGAAAAATAGTTTGATGGGGTATATGGAATACAGGGCAAATCTGTTTGCGGCACTTACAATGGAAATTGCATACTTGTTGTCAAAACTTCTGTATCTTGTAGCTGTTTATGAGACTGGGATCTCCATTAACGGGATATCCCCGGATGAAATCATGCTATTTACTGGAACATATATTATTATGACAGCAGTTTATACAGGGCTTTTTATGGATAATTTCTATCAACTGCCGGAACATATCCGTAACGGAACCCTCGACATATATATTACAAAACCTATTTCTCTTCAGTTCATTTCAACTATGCGCCATATTAACTTTGTTCTTCCGGTGCCAAATATCATTACAGGTATTGTGCTGGTTGTGACAGCCTGCCGGAGGCTTGAGATAGTAATAAATTTATCAAATGTGACAGGATACCTGCTTGCATTACTCAGTTCAACGGCAATAGCGTATTCAATTTTCCTGTTTCCTCAGATTTTGTCCTTCTGGACTGTCAAGTCGGGTGCCATAACAGAAATAGCTGATAGATGCTGGGATTTCAATAATATGCCTATGACTATATACAAGAAATGGATGCAGAGAATAGGTGTTTTCATAATTCCGGTATTCTATATTACAAATCTGCCGTCTATGTACATACTTGAAAAACTGGAAGCCACATATGCCGTCTGGATGTTTATAGCTCCAATAATTTTTTTGCTGCTGGTACGGATGTTCTGGAGCTTTGCTGTTAAAAACTATACAAGTGCCAGCAGTTAAAATTTTTTGCTGATTAATAAACTTTGGTTATAACTGTTTAGTGACTTGAGACAGCATGTCTTCAAGCTTATAATTAATAATGTACACAGTATTGTGTGCCACGGTGACCGGAACCCGAATCCTATCAGAAAGGAGTGGTTTAAGTTGAAGATTACAATGGAGGTGGCTGTCATCTGACAGCCGCGGGGTGTG
>JAEYNI010000246.1 GCA_023412635.1 Bacillota bacterium | reverse complement strand
GGAAGGCCAAAATTTCACGGGCTGATTCCAATAGTGTATCCCTCTTGTTTTGCCACGCATTATGCACAGTTTGGAGCAGGCTCATCAAACCCATCATACCTCTACTGTCGCCCTTGGGAAAATAAGTGCCTGCAAAAAACGGATGCTTTTCAGGAGTGAGGAACACAGTTAAAGGCCATCCCCCTTGGCCTGTAAGTGATTGGCATACCGACATGTATATGCTGTCTATGTCGGGACGTTCCTCACGGTCAACTTTGATGCATATAAAGTATTTATTCAGAAGCTGGGCAACTTCTTCATCCTCAAAGGATTCACGCTCCATAACATGACACCAATGACAAGTACTATATCCGATACTCAGGAATATTGGCTTATCTTCGCTAGCGGCTCTTGCAAACGCTTCTGAGCCCCACGGATACCAGTCAACAGGATTGTGAGCGTGTTGGAGGAGGTAGGGGGATTTTTCTTGAATTAATTTATTTGTGTATTTATGTTCAGGCATTTTTGTATCCTTTCATTTGGAATAACATTTTAATAAATATAGTTATTCCCAATAATAATCAGTAGTATCAAAGAATTATCATAAGCACTATTGACACGCAAAAAACCCAATGATAGGATAAAAATGGTTAAATTTTGAGGAAAGGAGTTGGTGTTTTTGTTTATTAAAATTATTGAGGTGAGAGAAGTTAAATGATATTTTTGTCGATTGACCTAAGGTAAATAATATCATACCTTTTTAGCCTCAGATATGAGGTGAAAATTATGAGGTTATCAGAACCTTTCGAGACAGAACGAATGAAATTCCGCTTGTTAAATATACATGATATTGAGGAGATTTGCAGACAATTTTCAGACCCAGATATGTGCAAATTCTTTAGTGAACCTCCATGTGATATGGAAGAAGCAAAAGGTATAATTGAACATTACCAAAATCCAGAGGGAAAAGGCTATCTCCGTTACGGAATGTTTGATAAAGAAACCGATGCATTTATAGGAACATGTGGGTATCATTATTGGGACAACGAACTTAAGCAAGTTGAAATCGGGTATGATATTTGGAAAGATCATTGGAGACAAGGGTATATGTCAGAAGCATTGCCAGTACTCATCAATATCTGTTTTGAGTATCTTGGGGTTGATTGTATTTATATCCTTACACATCCACAAAATAAAGCATCTATGGCAAGTGTCAGAAAGTTTGGGTTTAAAGAATGTAAGTTTTGTAGAAATCCTGATGTAGAACCGCAGACATGTATGAAATTGATGCGAACCGAATGGCAGAACAAAGAATAATTACAGTCGCTTATCCCTTTAATAGGATGGGCGACTTTTCTATTAAATACTGTTATATGCGGACATGGCACCAGTGACATGTTGAATAGCCTATGGAAAGAAATATTGGTTTGTCCTCGCCAACTGCTCTTGAAAAAGCTTCGGGCCCCCATGGGTACCAGTCAACAGGGTTGTGCGCGTGTTGAAGAAGGTAGGGGGATTTCTCATGGATTAGTCTATTGGCTTGTTTATTAGTTGACATGTGGCATCACTTCCTTTCATATCATAATGTTATAGTTTGTTGGTTTTTTATAGTAAAGTATTATTTTTATTTACCACCAAATTATTATTTGAAAGAAAGCAACCATATATTCGGATTAGATTTTCTGATATAATTACATTTGTTACCTATAAAAATATAAATTGTATGCAGTGGACAAATTTGGCTAGATATTTTTCATATAAAAGAATACGTACATATTTAAATACTTATGTAGCTATATTTATTTATTCTTACATTAGTGAACATGGCAATATTAATATGAGCTTTTCTCGATAAAATGGACACTGTTAAGTTAGATTATCATCCGCTTTCTCAAAATTACTACCTATGTCATTAAAACAACATTATTTACCATGTTACCAATGCAAAATTGTACCTGCCTATGCAGCACAATCGGAATAATATTTTTGCTTGTAAGCGTAAGGAGTCAAGTAATTCAAAGCTTTATGCCTTTTCCTGCGATTGTAAAATCTCTCTATGTACCAGAATATATCCCTACGGGCTTGCTCACGAGTGCCATATCTATTATTGTAGAGCATCTCACATTTTATGGTACTGAAAAATGTTTCTGCACTGATTGCTGCAATTTGTATTTTTTCAGCACTGCCTCCGCATGCCACAACAAGCACAAAGAAAGGATGAAATCAATATGACTCAAAAACAAAACAGTACTTCCGAAAGTAGTGTGATAAAACAAGAGAGCAAAGCCGAAGTCTTTACAAACATAAACGGTAAAGTAGGTGCCGGAATAATCTTTGATAATAACAAGAACATGTTTGTTGCAAGAGATGGGGAATTGGATAAAGTAACACCGGACGGGAAAGTAAAAACTCTTTGCAACTTCGAAGACCTTTCGGAAGGGAAAAATTACTATTTTAACAGTCCATTGATTTGGGATATGACATTTGATAATCAAGGCAACATCTTAGCAGCAGCTCAAGATAGAATACTTAAAATTACACCTGAAGGCAAGGTATCAACTTTGATAAGAGAAGATTTTCAAGGCTTTTTAG
>JAEYNI010000225.1 GCA_023412635.1 Bacillota bacterium | reverse complement strand
GCGGCAAGGCTTGGATTTAAAGGGGTGGAAAACAAATGAGTTATATTATCAAGGGTAAGGAATACGCTGATATGTACGGACCAACCAAGGGGGACAGAGTACGGCTGGCAGATACCGAGCTGTTTCTGGAAATAGAGCAGGACTTTACGGTTTACGGGGATGAATGCAAGTTTGGCGGCGGAAAATCCATCAGAGACGGTATGGGTCAAAGTTCCTCGGTTTCCAGGGACGGCGGGGCGCTGGATATGCTTGTAACAAATGTGATAATAGTTGATTCCTGGGGTATTGTTAAAGGTGATATCGGTATAAAGGATGGCAGAATAGTGGGAATAGGGAAATCGGGGAACCCTGATACCATGGAGGGTGTGACGCCGGAGCTTGTAATTGGAGCAGCCACCGAGGTAATTGCCGGAGAGGGACTCATAGCAACAGCCGGAGGGATTGATTCCCATATTCATTTCATATGCCCCCAGCAGATTGAAACTGCATTGTACAGCGGTATAACAACAATGATAGGCGGCGGCACCGGCCCGGCAGACGGGACGAATGCGACAACCTGCACACCCGGGAAATACAATATGTTCAGAATGCTGGAGGCTGCTGAAGCCTTTCCTATGAATCTTGGCTTCCTGGGTAAGGGTAATGCCTCTTTCCCCGAACCGCTGGTGGAACAGATCCGGGCAGGTGCAATAGGGCTCAAGCTCCACGAAGATTGGGGCACTACTCCAAAGGCTATAGATACCTGCCTGAGCGTGGCCGACCAGTATGATGTCCAGGTTGCAATACATACAGATACACTGAATGAGGCAGGTTTTGTGGAGGATACCATTAAGGCAATAAACGGGAGAACTATTCATACCTTTCATACCGAAGGGGCTGGCGGAGGCCACGCTCCCGACATTATCAAAATTGCCGCATATCAGAATGTACTGCCCTCGTCCACAAATCCGACCATGCCGTTTACAGTAAATACAATAGATGAACATCTTGATATGCTGATGGTTTGTCACCATCTGGACAGCAGAATCAGGGAGGATGTGGCCTTTGCCGATTCAAGAATCCGACCTGAAACCATTGCGGCAGAGGATATTCTCCATGACATGGGGGTCTTCAGCATGATGAGTTCTGATTCCCAGGCAATGGGGAGGGTTGGTGAAGTAATAATCAGAACCTGGCAGGCAGCGGACAAAATGAAGCGGCAAAGAGGGTCGTTAAAGCCTGACAGCTCAAGAAATGACAATACACGAATTAAAAGGTATGTAGCGAAGTATACCATAAACCCTGCAATTACACATGGTATATCCAAATATGTAGGTTCACTGGAACAGGGCAAGCTTGCTGATATAGTGTTATGGAAACCGTCACTGTTCGGTGTAAAGCCTGAAATGATATTGAAAGGCGGGTTTATAATAGCCAGCAGGATGGGGGATGCAAATGCATCTATACCGACTCCGCAGCCGGTAATTTACAGGAATATGTTCGGAGCATTCGGAAAAGCGGTTAATTCTACCTGCATGACCTTTGTATCGAAACTGTCTCTGGAATCGGGAAGCCTTGACGAACTTAAGCTGAAGAAGCTTTTAGTACCGGTTTGCGATTGCAGAGGCATTACAAAAAAGTCTATGGTAATGAATACTGCTACACCTGTAATTGAGGTTGATCCTGAGACCTATGAGGTAAGAGTGGACGGCGAACACATAACCTGCCAGCCCATGGATAAGCTTTCACTGGCTCAGAGATATTTTTTGTTTTGACAGCGAAACTCAAAATTTATTCCTCAACTCCTTTATTCGCCCCATTGCGATAAAGGATATATATTTCAGTACATTTTGTGGCCACAATGGCGGCTCAAAGCCACTAAAGTGTTAAATACACTATAAAAATGGTAACCATTAAAATGTTAAAGTCACTAAAATGTCATAGACACTTTAGTGGCTTGGGAGGTTAATATTATGCTTATAGACAGTGTTGTATGCAGTAAAATTGACAAAATTGATTTGACTGGTTTTGATATTGATTTTGTAGAAATTGAATGGTACGAAGTTTCAAAAAGAATACTTCATAAGGTGAGCAGTAAGGGTGTTGAAGTCGGTATAAAGCTAAGTGGTGACAAGGTTCTGAAGCATAGAGATGTTCTGCACCTTGAAGGGAATAGTGCTCTTATGGTCCAAATTCCTGAGTGCGATTGTATTGCTCTGAAGCCTCAAAACTTGTCGGCTATGGGCAAGGCCTGCTATGAAATTGGCAACAGGCATTCTCCACTGTTTTATCAGGAGGACAGGTTGCTGATGCCCTATGATCCACCATTGCTTGAGGCGTTAAAGAAGTGTGGCTTTGAAGCTTACAAGTGTTCAGCCAGATTGATAACAACTTTGGGTACCATTCATCACGGCCACTCTCATCATGACCACTCTCATCATCACGACCACGCTCATGAACATGTACATTCAAAGGAACAAAGGGGACAGCAATTGCAGTTAAATCCAGAGAAATACCATCAGGTGAATGAACTTCAGCATTTACAAATATGAACGGGGGGACAGCGTGAAAAAAACATTTTGTAAGTCCCAGTGCTTTTCACGCAGCGAAAAGCCACTACGTGTCTTTTCATTACTATTTGTATACGCGCTCTGCGCGTAGATGGAGGCTATTTTTATGCATAACAATCTGGCAGACAAAACCGGCTTGAAGAAGTCTTCATATTTACAGCTGCTGCATATCAGCGATCCCCTTTTACCTATAGGCGGCTTTACACATTCCTACGGGCTTGAAACCTATGTGCAGAAGGAACTGGTGAACAGCAGCTCCTCGGCCCGAAAATATGTTATTGCCTATTTAAAACACAATTACCTGTATAATGATTTACTTGCCATGAGGCTTGCCTGGGAGTTTGCCGCAGATAATAATCTTGACGGACTTATTGAGTTGAATAATATCCTATGTGCGTCAAAAGCTCCGATGGAATTGCGTAATGCCAGTACAAAACTGGGACTGCGGCTTATAAAAATAATTGAGGCCGAATTGAAAAATGAGTCATTGTTTACCGAGTATCTTAGGGAAGTCAAAGCTGATAAATGTCAAAGCAATTACTGTGTGGTTTATGGGATAACGGCCTTTCTCTTTAATATCGGAAAAGAAGAGGCCATGTGTGCCATGACTTACAATACTGCTTCAACAATAATAAATAATTGTGCGAAACTGATACCAATAAGTCAGATGGATGGGCAGAGAATACTTTTTGAGGTACGGAAAGATATTGAAGAAATAGTGGAAAAGGCGGGAGATTTAACTCTTGAGGATCTGGGAATGTCCAGTATAGGCTTTGACATCAGATCCATGCAGCATGAACGGCTTTATACCAGGATTTATATCTCCTGATGGATTTGCTTGAACTGGCACTAAACAGCTTTGGGAAGCAAACTTCTATAAATGATGCAGAGAGGAAGAGTAGATTATGGGATACGTTAAAATAGGAATCGGAGGGCCTGTTGGCTCTGGAAAGACAGCAATTATTGAGCGCCTGACCAGAAAGTTGTCTGGTGACTACAGCATAGGGGTTGTGACAAATGATATTTATACAAAGGAAGATGCGGAATTTCTCATAAAAAACAGTGCTTTACCCGCTGAAAGAATCATCGGCGTAGAAACCGGTGGATGCCCTCATACAGCTATAAGGGAGGATGCTTCCATGAACCTTGAGGCTGTTGAGGAATTAACAAATAAATTCAAAGACATTGAAATTGTATTTATAGAGAGCGGAGGAGACAACCTATCGGCAACCTTTAGCCCCGAATTGGCGGATGCCACAATTTATGTTATTGACGTTGCAGAAGGAGATAAAATACCCAGAAAAGGCGGCCCGGGGATAACCAGATCAGATTTGCTGGTTATAAATAAAATCGACCTTGCCCCATATGTGGGAGCTAGTTTGGAGGTAATGGACAGGGATTCAAAAAAAATGAGAGGATATAAACCCTTTGTATTTACCAACCTGAATACAAATGAGGGGCTGGATAAGGTTATTAGCTGGATCAAGCGCAGCGTGCTTCTGGAAGGAGTTTAATTCATTTATTTGAACGCTTTTAATGTAAAGGGAGGTGATACTTTGATTAACATGTTTGGAAATGAAAGTGTACTTTATATAAAAACAGAGTTTTCCAACAACATAACAATCATAGAGGACTCTTATTTTACAGCTCCATATAAAATAGCAAAACCCTTCTACAATTTTGAGCGTAATATGGCCGAGATTATGGTAATGAGCGCATCTGCCGGTGTCATGGAGGGGGACAGTTACCTGACCGAAGTTGAAGTCGGAAGAGCATCCTCATTGTCACTGCATGGTCAGTCCTATACAAAAATACATAAAATGAATAATGGGTATGCTAAACAGAAAAATCTATTTTTTGTACAGGAGGATGCCTGCTTTGACTATGACCCCAAGCCTTCCATTCCCTTCGGAGATTCGGATTTTTATAGTGAAAGCACCTGTTATTTGTCCAAGGGAGCCCAATACCTTTATTCTGAAATTATAGCTTGTGGAAGGGATAAAAGTGGAGAACGGTTTAATTTTAAAAGATTTAAAAGTCATAATAAAGTGTTTTATTGCAATGATTTGATTTTTGCAGATAATCAGGAATTAAGACCCGATATTCAGGTCTTAAATGAGCTTGGATTTTTTGAAGGCTATACACATCAGGCTACCGTGGCCTATTTCCATGATGAAATGAAAAGAGAAGCCTTGATGGAAAGGCTTTTTGACGAAATTATGGAATACCGGGAGGTTGAAGCGGGAATATCAACTACTTATAAATATGGAATAATCATACGGATATTGGCAAATAGCAGTGATTACCTGGAGGGAATAACCAGGAATATCCGAAATGTGATTTACAATACCCGTAATTCAATTTAGATTAATATATGTTATAAAGAAAGTTATTGTACGCGAGAACAGCTCATAGAAATGTGGAAGGATGGTTAAAAACAGTTAGAGGAATTTTGTGACAAGAGAATTACTCTAACTATTTTGTGTCCGAACCTCCATTTTTTATTCTACTTGATTTTTCTGCATTCCAGATAGAAGCGTTTTTCCTCAGCTTCACCCATGGAAAAGGTTTTTCTTGGCAGGGCGCCATCCAGAATTACAGTTTTGAAAAGGTCGGTTTTATTCATGGAGGGCAGATAAAAGCCTATATTGCCTTCTTGTGAGCCGAGCTTTGTGACAACCTCTTCCCCATGAATATAGTCGATTTTTACCTGTGGATGTTCTTTCATGTAATAATCCAAAAAAGACTGTAAGGTACCGACTTCCAGATTGCTGACAGGGTCTTGGATTGATATACTGCCCCGTCCTGCTGCCGTAACATATTCAAAGAGGTGTACCGAACTATTTGATTTATCAGAATTATTTACGCCGTCAGTTATTGAACAGGTTGAATCATCTGAACCGGCTGATTTTACCGAACTGGCAGTCCTGCTGCTGAAGGCTGTAAATTCTTTTAAAATATCCTCGGCGTTTACATTGAACAATACTCTGTGAATAGGTTCAAAAACTAGACCTTCATCGTGTACGTTAACCAACTCCACAAGAGCGTATCTTGCGGGGTGATTTTCCTGTTCTTCCGGGGTAAGACATTTTTTCAGGTTTTCCCAATGTCCTTTTGCAGAAGCAAGGGAGTGGTTCCCGTCGCCTACGGCAAAGAGAAGGATGTCTTTTGTGTTGTCCACGTTATATTTATTACAGAAAACTTCCTTTTGAGCAAGCTTTGATAGAGCGTCGGAAATTGCTTGCAGGTCATTATCACCGTCTACCTTGTAACCCTTTATATGGCCTCCGTTCATCATCAGCTCAAAATCATAAAGTTTTTCAAGCTGAGCCGACTTTGCAGCCAAGGGTTCAATAACAGTTTTTTCAGGATCATCTATAAGAACCATTATATGAGGAAGCTCTATAGTGGCATTCTGTCTTATTGTAATTCTGGGTGGAAGCCGGTCGAGTACAGTTCCTTCGGTAGCCCTTATCAGAGTATTTGAACCCTTGTTGTAATCATAGCATTCCAAATCAAGGGCAACCATCAACCCTTTTCTTGATTCAGCATGAGAGGTCTTTCTGTCGACCAGAATGAAACACCCGTCAAGTCCCGTCAACACTCTATCCTCTATATAGCTTTTCATCGTGGAATTAATGCCGGAGATTCTTACATCACTATCACCGTCTTCAAGAAAGACCTCCGGGAAAATTATATTCAAGGTTGAGGGATGTCCTTTTGTAAGAACTTCAACTTCTTTCCAGTATTCATGTTCTGAAGTATACTGGTCGCAGGCAACAACAGCCCATTTGTTTAAATCTGTATTTTTTTCAGGGAGCATAATTTCAGGGATATGTACGCCCAACTGCGATAAAGAATTAATATATTTACTCATTTTACCTCCAACAAGCGTGAATTCGACAGATACTTTTATACATAATACTTATAATATTACTTGAAAATTAATAAATATGCACAGTAATTTTACAATAATCTCCGTTTTTAGTCAATTTTCATATATAAAAATCGAATTTACATGTGATTATTTTTAATTTTTTTTGTTGAATTTTTTGCTTTACAATTACAAATAATATTATCAAGGGATTAGTAAACCTTTGCTCTAACAAATTATTAATTCTATTTCTAATACCAGTATTTAAAAAGGAGGGATGAGTTGCTAAAAAAATATAGTAAAGTTCTTGGCTTACCTGTAATTTCAGCAAGAGACGGATTTAAAATCGGCACATTAAAAGATGTTATTTTCAACAAGGATAACAAAGGTATACTCGCCTTCCTGATGGAAAAAGGAATTTATGCGGTAAAAGGTAATGTAATACTACTCAATAGCATACTAAGTCTTGGAAACGATGCAATTATAGTTGACAATCCGGTGAATCTCATTGAATACAGGCGTTTTAAGAAACTATACCAAATTCATGACAGAACTAATTTAAGGGGATTGAAAATCTTTACTAATACAGGGGAAGATTTGGGTATAGTACAGGATGTGCTGTTTGATTACAAAACCGGAAAGGTTGAAGGTGTTCAGGTGTCGGATGGTCTGGTTCAAGACATTATAATGGGCAGAAACATACTTCCGTTTTTTGGAAAGGTTGAAATAGGAAGTGGCAACATATTAGTACAAAATGAGGCAGTTGAAGAAATGATAAGTACTGGTGGTGGCTTAAGAAGCAGGCTGGAAAACCAATACCATCAATTAAACAATTAATGAAAACAACAAGGAGGAGTTTTATATGATGAGAAGCTTTGCCAAAGGACTATTAATTGGCGGATTAATAGGAGCGTCATTAAGCGTTCTTACAAATCCTGAAATAGTTGATCCTCACATGAGAAGAAAAATGATTAAATCAGGAAGAAAAGTTTGGCGCAGGTCCAATAATGTCTTTT
>JAEYNI010000170.1 GCA_023412635.1 Bacillota bacterium | reverse complement strand
CTTCCTCCAATTCTGAAACCAAGGGTTACGAGAGACTTATGGTAAAGGTTGAAGATATTGATGATGTTGATAGTATTCAAGAGCAAATCGATGAAATGGGTTATGGCACAAACAGTCTTCGTGATGTCAGAAAATCCATGCAAAAGCAGTCGCAAACTTTACAAATTGTTTTGGGCGGCCTTGGTGCCATATCACTGTTGATCTCTGCTCTTGGTATTACAAACACCATGATAATGTCCATTTATGAAAGAACCCGTGAAATTGGAGTTATGAAGGTTTTAGGCTGTAAACTTAAAAATATTAAACAGTTGTTCCTGTTTGAAGCCGGCGTAATTGGTTTGTTTGGCGGTATAGTAGGAATTATTCTGAGTTACGCGGCATCTTTTATACTGAACAAAGTTGGTTTGAATGTTCTGGGAGGAAATAACGATGGCGCATACATGGGTATGGGAATGGGTATGGGTATGGAGCAGCAAAGCAGTAAAATATCCGTAATTCCTCCATGGCTGGCACTTTTCGCAGTGGCATTTGCCATTCTTATAGGGCTTATTTCCGGCTTCTCACCTGCCAGAAGGGCTATGAAACTAAGCGCACTTGAAGCTATTAAAACAGAATAAAGCAAAAAAAGGGGGACTCACATAACCATAGGATTTATTAGTTAGAAAATACCCATACTATTGTACTCCCGAACAGCTCATATAAATGTGTCGGACACATAACAGTTAGAGTAATTCTCTTGTCACAAAATTCCTCTAACTGTTTTTAACCATCCTTCCACATTTCTATGAGCTGTCCTCACGTACTATAACTTTCTTCATAACATACATTAATCAATATTATTCTGCAATAACCTCTTTTATTTGGTTTCTCTACAATGTAAATTTTGACACCTGATCTTTAAGCTTTTTTGAGAAAATCAGGCTATTCTGGGTAGAATCCTGAACATTTTTAAACTCTTCTGCAACTTCTGCGGTTTTTACCGTAATTGTCTCAACACCGTTTGCACTTTCATTTACACTTGCAGTAACCTGTTCAAGGGCATCAACTATGTTTGAAATTGATTGATTCATAGATTTTGAGGATTCATTAAACTCATTCATCATAGTACTGAATCTCACAGAATCGGAGTAATACTGTTCTCCGGTTTCAATGAGCTTTCTGTAATCGGAAAGAACATCCTGATCCACGAAATCGAGAAGAACACCGGCACTGTCGGTAAGAGCTCCTACAGATTTATTTACAGTTGTTACAATGTTCTTAATGTCTGCAGCTGTTTTAGAGGACTGATCAGCCAGCTTTCTGATTTCATCTGCTACAACCGCAAAACCCTTACCTGCCTCTCCTGCTCTTGCTGCCTCAATTGCCGCATTCAGAGAAAGCAAATTTGTCTGTTCGGTAATCTGTAAAATAGCATGTGCAAGCAATTCAATCTGAGAAACTTCCTTCGCCTCATCAATAGCCGATTTTAGCTGCTGTTTAACGTTATTGTAAACATCACTTGCATTATCTGCAGATTTAATAGCACTTTCTTTTATTTCACTGGCCTTTTCGCTTATCATATTTGCTGAAGCAGCACCAGCTTCCGATTTTTGTGAAATAAGATTAACATTCTGCAGTATTTCCTGGGTATCAAAATTGATTTGGTGAGTGGTTGCAGCCGACTCTTCCATTGACCCTGAAATATGTTCGGTAGTTTCCAGTGTATCGTTGGTCTTATTTTTTAGCTCCTCGGCCATTCTCTCAACTTTCTGAGAATTATCCATAATGTTCTTGGAGGATTCAAGCATTAGACTTAAAATATCTCTTAAAGAACCTCTCATGGAAGACAGGTTTTGTGCAAGCAAGCCAATCTCATCTTTTCTGTTTTTAATCCTGTCATAGGTTTTATCATGGGATAAGTCAAAATTGGCAGTTCTTTCTACAACCTGAAGTAGGACTTTTATTGGTCTTGTAAGTGAATATGTAAGCCAAAAGCCAACTCCTATTACAAATAGTGCAGATATAATTCCAGATATTACAATCGGAAATCCAAGAATCTCATGTGCAGTAACACTGCCACCTAACACAACTATACACCCAATGACAATCGATATTATTTTTTTACTGATAGACATAACACTGAGCCTCCAGCATATAAATGATTTATGTAATTATACCAATTATACTATCATAATGTGTCGATAATATCCAGACTCACTTTAATGATTTTGGCCAGCTCATATTTCCTTTTAATGGTTTCTGATATTTATACATCATTTTACTAAACAGAGCAGAAAACATTAAAAATGTAGGTAAAAAAGGTCGCTTACAATATATACTTCCTTATTGCAAATATGCTATGTTTATAAATGCATAGATTAAGATATAATTTTTCGACTGTAGAAAAATTTATATAGAAAATAGTATCACTTAAATTTATTACAGGAAGGTGATTAAATGTCTGAACAAATCAAGCTTATTGCATCGAGAATAAAAGAATTGCGTGAAATATCCTCTATTTCAGTTCAAGATCTTGCAGCAGAGCTTCATATTTCAGAAGAAACATATCTCGAATACGAAAGTGGAAATACAGATATTCCGGTTAGCTTTCTTTACCAGGTAGCAAACAGATTTAATGTCGAACTTGCTGCTATCCTGACAGGTGATAATCCAAAACTTCATACTTATCAGGTAGTTAGAAAGGGTAAAGGCGCAAATGTTGAAAGAAGAGAACACTATAAGTATCAGAGCCTTGCAAATAATTTCATCGGCAAGAGGGCTGAACCTTTTATTGTTACCGTGACAGCTGAAACTAATAATCATCCTGTGCACTTTAATTCACATAAAGGTCAGGAATTCAATTATGTTATAGAAGGTACGTTAAAAATAATCATAAATGGTCATGAATTGGTTTTGGAAGAGGGAGATTCAGTTTATTTTGACTCCTCTGCAAATCATGGTATGAAGGCTCTTAACGGAAAACAGGCCAAATTCCTGGCAATTATTCTTTAGCACTAGGGGGAAAACATATGTTAAACAAGTATGTCTCTCAGGTTGATTACTCATCTTATGAAGATTTTTATCAAAATTTTCAAATTAATATACCTGAGAATTTTAATTTTGCATACGATGTCGTAGACGAATATGCTAAGAAAGATCCAAATAAAGTGGCATTGGTATGGTGTGATGAAACAGGTGCTGAAGCAACCTTTACTTTTGCACAACTCAAGGAATACAGCGATAAGACAGCAAATTTCTTTAAGTCTGTAGGAATCAGGCGTGGTGATCCTGTTATGCTTGTCCTAAAGAGACGCTATGAATTCTGGTTCTGCATTTTAGCCCTACATAAGCTTGGAGCTGTAACAATACCTGCAACACACCTTTTAACCTGCAAGGATATCGTATACAGAGCAAATGCTGCCGACATAAAAATGATTGTTTCAGTTTCAGAACCTGAAGTAATTATGCATATTGAGGATGCCTTAAGCAAATCCCCAAGTTTGAAATATAAAGCACTTGTCGGTGATAGCAAAGAAGGCTGGCTTGACTTTACCAGTGAGGTTGACAAATCCTCTAATGTATTTGAAAGGCCCACGGGAGACCAGGCTTCTCAGAATGATGACATATCACTGCTTTATTTTACCTCAGGTACAACCGGAATGCCCAAAATGGTTCAGCATAATTATGTATATCCTCTGGGGCATATTCTCACCGCCAAGTATTGGCAGAATTGCTCCGAAGGCGGATTACACCTGACAGTAGCCGATACCGGTTGGGCTAAAGCCGTTTGGGGAAAGATTTACGGTCAATGGCTTGCTGGATGTGCTGTATTTGTATATGACTATAATAAATTTATACCAAAGGATTTGCTCCAGGTAATATCTAAATATAAAGTGACCTCCTTCTGCGCTCCGCCTACAATGTATCGCTTCTTTATTAAAGAGGACCTATCCAACTTCGACCTAAGCAACCTGAAGTATTGTGCTGTAGCAGGTGAACCTCTGAATCCCGAGGTATACAGCCAATTTTATAAAGCTACAGGCTTAAAACTGATGGAGGGCTTCGGTCAGACCGAGTTAACCGTAACCCTTGCAACTTATCCCTGGATGGAGCCAAAGCCCGGTTCCATGGGTAAGCCTTCACCGGGATATGATATTGATTTGCTGGACGATGAAGGTAATTCTGTCCAGGACGGTGAAGAAGGTCAGATAGTAATCAGAACCCATAACAGGAGACCTGCAGGTATGTTTGGCGGCTATTACAGAGATGCAGCGCTGACACATAAAGTATGGAATAATGATATTTACTACACAGGAGACGTTGCCTGGCGTGATGAAGACGGGTACTACTGGTTTGTAGGAAGAGCTGATGATGTAATTAAAAGCTCCGGGTACAGAATCGGCCCCTTCGAGGTCGAAAGTGCTTTGATAGAGCACCCCGCTGTTCTTGAATGTGCAATTACTGCCGTTCCTGATGAAGTAAGAGGTCAAATCGTAAAAGCTACTATTGTACTTACAAAGAATTATTCAGCAAGTGATGAATTGGTTAAAGAGCTTCAGGATCATGTAAAACGGGTAACTGCCCCATATAAGTATCCCAGAATCATAGAATTCGTCCCTGAGCTTCCAAAAACCATCAGCGGTAAAATCAGACGCGTGGAAATCAGACAGACTGACAGTGAAAAGAAATAGCAGCGACACAAAACAGTTAGAGGAATTCTCTTGTCACAAAATCCTCTAACTGTTTTTAACCATCCTTCCATATTTCTATGAGCTGTCCTCGCGCACAATGACTTTCTTTATAACATACATTAATCTATATTGTTATGCAACAGCCTCTTTTTTCAGAATATAGGAATTTATATATTGCATGGCAAATTTCTTGTTTCAATCCCTTGTAGGATCAAACCTGAAGCCCACATGCTTAATTTTCTCTTCACCTGGATTCAGAACATAAATGTCATCAATATATTCCCACCTCACTAATATGCTTGTTGATCTTTTCTCGGGTATTTGCTGCTCTTTCGGTATTTCATTGCCACCCTCATCCAATATCTTTGTCATAGTTCCGAACCCTTCCAGCCAGATACCTATCTCATCCACATCCATTAATTTTGCCAGTATTATTTTATCAATATCGAAAAAGTAATTTAGTACCGTATTCTGTTCGGCAATCTTCCTTAGACTCAAAAAAATATTCTCTCCAATATAGCTGTTAAGAAACATACTCTAAGAACTCCTATAGATTTATTCAACTATATTATTAAATGAATTATACCTGAGAAAAGTTACAATAAAGTTTTAAAAGGAAATAAATTAAAAGCCCCGTATTAATACTACGGGGACTGATAAAAAGGTTTTTAAGGAAGAACAATTATGAAAAAGTTTATATACTTATATTAAAACAATTTTATTAATAAACCTTATACAATTCATGAACTTTCTGTTAACACGCAAAGGTAATCTTAAGCTTAGACATTATGAGCTTCTCGTTGTTTTTCAACCAACGTCTGCTATACAGGCAATCTATAATAGGGTATATTCAGGCAAGGCACAAAACCCAGTTTTTGAGCCAGTTGGTAAGATCCGGTGTTTTCAAGTCTGCAAGCCCATACTGGCTCAAGCCCCCTCTCAAGGCAATAGTCAATTAGGGCGCAGCATACAAATATGGCAAAGCCTTTGCCTCTGAATTTCTCTGATGTCTCTATTCCTATCTCAAGTTTTTTCTCCTCTACAAATGCGGAGAATGCTGTTGAAGCAGGTTCGCCATTGTAATAGAGCGTAAAGCCGGCTCCAACTTTTTTAAATATTTCGGGGCTGCTCCAGAAAAATCTTGGTATTACAGACCCCTGCATATTTAAGAAAGTATCCTCTTTCGTCGCTGAAATATCTATCAGCCCGGAATCAGATAGAGGTTCATTTAGCTTCAACAACACATCTTTGGCCTTCTTATAAAAATCATAATCAAATTTAAAATTAACTCTGGTACATTTTACTATTTTGTCTGTATTGTCAGGTATGGCACTATTAAGGGAAACACTTTCAATCATAGAACTTCCGCACAATTTGCTGATTTCGTTGTTCCAGGCCTCTGGATACGCCTGAAGCCATTCCACTTTTGTACGTTGTTTTTTTGAATTAAGAATATATCCTTTGAGTTTGCTTTTGAATCCTTCGTTATTTACATCTCCAAAGAGCAGTGACATTCCGTAGGAATGGGAAATATAAAAGGTTCTCGGGCTAAGTTCATTATCAACAAACACCGAACCAGGTGCTTTTTTCTTTACTACAGCCTGGGCAAAAAGTGTGTTGATCTCTACAGAGAGTAAAGGATCAATGACTTTATGGTATTGATCCTTATGTAACTTTATCAATCTTATCCCCCCAATCAATCCATCTCCAATTATAGCATATGTATTGTTATAATTTAACTCAGAGTCGAAGCGAAACATTTGGTTAATAAGAGCGTCATGCTGGGCACACAAAAAAAGATAATTACGGTTAAACCGAAATTATCTTTTTTGCATACACTTTTTAAATCTGAAGAATATTCATATTTTATTTTTTTAATTTCTACAGTTTCCAGTGCTGTTACACAAGCTTCATTAAAATATCATTGCTTCTTTCAATGAACTTAGCCATTGCGTCCGGTTCCAAAGGCTGATGACTCATCATAGCCAGGTCGTAGATGTGTTCACTGATAAGCTTGATTTCATCTTTTCTTGTTTCATCGGCCTTCATATCAGTCAGAGCCTTAACAAGTTTGTTGGAGGAATTAAGCACAAGCGTTTGTTCCTTTGGGAACATATGGCTCATATCCATTCCGCCAAACATAGCGCTCATTTCCTGCATTCTCCTGGACTGTTCGGATAAAAGAATCATGGCCGGTACAGACTCATTTTTCAAAGACTCCACCTGAATTTTGAGCTTTTCATCATTAACTGCAGCCTTAAACAGCTTTTCCAGATAAGTTACATCAGCCTCGGCAACTCCGGTATTTTCTTTTTTCATGTTATCCGAAATATCAGCATCGATTCTGTTGAATCGAACTCCTGACATTTTACTCTCGAGGAGCTGTATAAAATGGTTATCTATCATGGTTGGAAGAATAACCGCTTCCATTTCATTTTCATTAAACAGTCTGATATACTGAGCCTGTTGTTTCTCGTTAGAAACATAGAATACCTTGTTTTCGTGTTTATCCTTATTAGTTTCCAAGTAATTCTTCAAGGTTGTATAACCGCCCTTGGTGGATTTGAAAATGATTATATCCTTTACTCTGTCATAGAACTTTTCTTCTCTGATGCAGCCATATTTAACAAAAGGATTAATATCGTCCCAATACTTATTGTAGTTTTCACGTTCATTTTCATAAAGTGACGTCAGCTTGTCGGCAACTTTTTTAGTTATATGTGTCGATATCTTGCTAACATAACCGTCATTCTGCAGGAAGCTTCTTGATACATTCAACGGTAAATCAGGACAATCAAGAACACCTTTCAGTAACAGAAGGAACTCCGGAATCACCTCTTTTATATTGTCAGCTACAAATACCTGATTATAGTATAGTTTGATCTGTCCTTCCATTGTCTCAAATTCATGTTTGAGTTTAGGGAAGTACAGTATTCCCTTCAGGTTGAAGGGATAGTCCATATTCAGGTGTATCCAGAATAAAGGCTCATTGAAGTCATGGAATACCTTAGTATAAAACTGCTTGTATTCCTCATCGGTACAGTCCTTCGGGTTCTTAAGCCACAAAGGTTGTGTATCGTTCAGCGGTTCAGGCTTTTTAGGTTCTGTCTTTTCAGCTTCAGCTTTATCGTCAGCAGTATCTGCCTTATCCTCGGCCTGAGTTTCTGCCTTTTCTGCAGCCTTTGCCGAATCCTCCAGATACAGTTCATAAGGTAGGAAGGCAAAGTACTTTTCCAAAGTCGATCTCATTTTATATTCATCTGTAAATTCAATTCCATCATCGGATAGATACAGAGTTATGGTTGTTCCTCTCTCGGTTCTGTCGGAATCCATCATTTCAAACTCAGTACCACCGTCACTTACCCACCTTACAGCAGCTGCTTCCGGCTGGTAGGACAGTGTATCAATCTGCACTCTCTCTGAAACCATAAAGGCTGAATAGAAGCCAAGTCCGAAATGACCGATGATTTGTCCGTCATCAGACTTGTCCTTGTATTTCTCAAGAAAATCCACTGCTCCCGAAAAAGCGATCTGATTAATGTACCTTTTAACCTCTTCCTCAGTCATCCCGAGACCATTATCAATTACCTTTATTGTTTTATCATTCTTATTGACTATTACCTTGATTTCAAACTTATTATCCTCAGGCAGTTCAGCCTCACCAATAGCATCCAGCTTTTTCAGCTTGCTTATGGCATCGCTGGCATTGGATACAAGTTCTCTGATGAATATATCCTTTTCAGAATACAGCCACTTTTTTATGATAGGAAAAATGTTTTCTGTGTTAATTGAAATACTTCCGCTTTCGTGTTTCATAATAAACCTCCTTATTACTATGTATGAAAATTTCAACAATAATAATATAACTCTATTGCCATAAACTTTCAAGTGTTTTTTAGCACTCATTTCACAAGAGTGCTAACAAGTGGTTAACCGTATAATGATATTCTCTTTTGCTCGTCACAAGCAATATTCTTTTTCTTCCCCTCAAGCTGAGTAACCAGAAGTAATTTTCCATTCCACAAGTCCACCAGATGCTTTAGTGTTTCATAGGCATAGCTTAGTTCCAGTTCACGGCCATCGTATTCATGGGTGAGAACGAGGGTGTTGTCCTTCTGACTCCACTCTTCAACCCTTATTGTGGGAATGCTTCCGATTCCAACAGTGTTACACAGAGTATCCCTGACAAGCTGCCAGCCTTCGTCATCCGACACTTCCGAAACCATATAATCATTACCAGCCGTAACATACTCAAACAGGTTCATTTCACTGCATAATTGCTGAGTCAGATACCTTCTGATAAACGACTGATCCCTCTCTGTCTCCCTGATTTCAAAAATCTTCTTTGGCCCGTACTTTTCATTAAGGCTTTCAAATATTTTAAACCCGATATAGTATGGATTTATGCTGGATTTTAGCGGACGGATTACTTCGTTGTGTCGTCTTAAAAACTCAATATGCATACTCTGGGGCAGTTCCAGCTTATTCATAATATTGTAATGCCAAAAACTTGCCCAGCCCTCATTCATTATTTTTGTTTCTATCTGAGGAATAAAGTATTGTGCCTCCTCCCTTACTATAGCCAAAATATCCTTTTCCCAGTCCTGCAGTCTTCCGTATTCCATTACAAATTTTAGTATATCCTCCTGCGGTTCTTCAGGTATCTTGATTTGTTGCAGAGTATTATCGGCATCCTGGTCGCTTCTATAGGAATACCTCTCAAGATATGGGAAGTCCTTATTACTCTCGGTAAGTGCAGATTTATTTTTTTCAGGTTTAGAGATTTTATTCTGGAACTCTACTACTCGCTCGGTCTGAAGCTTAACAGCATGAGCTGCATTTAATATCTTTTCGACCTGCGTATATCCTATGCTGGGATCGGATATATATTCCCTTATCCTGTTGGCATGATTCTTGAACATCTCAACGGTATACTCTGCCTTTGTTCCCAGTTTAAACAACCTGTTATTCTTGAAAAAATCGTTATGTGCGTATACATGCGCAATTGTCAGTACTTGAAGTAAAAGTGAATTATCCTTCATAAGATATGCCAGACAGGGATTTGAGTTAATAACCATTTCATAAGGCAGCCCAGTAAGGTTATACTTGTGTAGTGTTTTTATTCTTTCATAAGACTTCCCGTAACTCCAATGGGGGTAATGTGAAGGCATCCCGACATAGGACTCATATCCGATCATATCTTCATAATTTATAATTTCAAATTCCTGATTATAGTAGTTAAGTCCACAATCTTTGGCAATACGTTCAATACGTTCATTCCAGTATTCCAAATCTGTTATGCTGAAGTCAGTCATAAAGCCTCCCTTCCTCCTTTTTCAAGGAGCTTTTTTAAAGCAGGTAGTACATCTTCCTTTTTGTTAATGGATATGGCAGCAAAATTCCTGCTGTCTATTTTACTCTGAAGCTCTGATTTGATAGTACTTCCCATATTGTAATACCCCGGTACGATTTCACCGTAACCGAACAGGTTGCTTACCTCGCAAAGCCTTTTTGCCGAGTCCACTGCTTTTTTATTATCCTCCGACCAATTATCTCCGTCACTGCAGTGGAAGGCGTAGATATTCCAGTTCGACGGGCTGTATCTTTCAGCTATTATTTCCAGGGCCTTTTCGTACCCGCTGCTTATATATGTTCCGCCCGATTCTCCACGATGAAAGAACTCCTTTTCATTAA
>JAEYNI010000066.1 GCA_023412635.1 Bacillota bacterium | reverse complement strand
CAGATTACTAGTAGGAATGGTTTTTACTCCATAGTCCAGATTCACGTTATCTTCAAAAGCATAAAATTGATTATTCTCATCATCAAAACCGACAATAAACGAAAAATGCGGATTATGTACCTTGTTATAAAACACCCCGTTTTCATCCCAATAAAACAGGTCGATATTAAGGGTCACATATGCATTGTCAACCAAGATGTCTTTAAATTCCGCCAAGAAGCTGTTTCTGTCTTTAAATTTACACCTGTTAAATATAAAAATATCTCTAAAGTAATCATAATACTCTTTCGAATAGTCTACATAAAGTCCCGTAGGAAGAATCACATATTGATAGTCATTCATATATATAATTGGTTCATAACTCAGGTCTCTTTCCAGAAGTATTGAAAGCAACATATTTGTAATACAATTTCCCCAGAATTTATTGTATGGCTTTAATTCCTTCAGATATTTCATAAAACACCTCCAACTACATCTATAAAATATTCATCAATCTACATCTATAAGAATATTTCAATCTATTGTAAATGATCAGGTGATTCTATAACTATCCAAGTTTTTGAGTAATGATATTTTTTAATTTGTTGATAGTATTCAAATTTTGAAGTAATAGCTCATCATCCTCAAATGTAATATTAAATTCATCTTCAAGGCCTATAACAATTTCTATAAAATTAACAGAATCCACACCTATTCTGTTTAGTGTTTCGTCACCGGAAATTTCTCTGATTCTTTCAGGTTCAATTTTTAAAATATTTAATATGATCTTTTCAATTCTTTCAACCAAATCCATAATGAATGTCTCCTCTATAATTAGTTTCTATTTTTGTAAAAATGTGCTTATAACATTTTCAAGCTTTAGATTATATTCTTCAACTTTGTTCCAGTCCTCTGAAACAATCAAGGTAAAAACCCTGCCCACAAAATAGTCCGAGCCTTCATGTAATTTGTATGGCAGTGTTCCTGCCGTATAAACCAAAACGCCTTCCTTATTTTCCGGTTTCATCAGAATTCCTTCCCCTTCCAGAGTTTTGCACAGTTCATGATATCCGACTGCTCTGTCCGGTAAGAATCTGAAGTATCTGGAAAGAATCTTCCGATCCTTAAGTATCTGGTTAAAAAACGATATGTAGGTTGACAGGGTAAAACGTCCGTTAATTTCGATAATGGGAATTATTTCGTCCTGATCGGTTATAATCGAATCAATTCCGGCAACTCCTGTATAACCTAATTCGTACAGGTATTTTCCTATTGCTTCACCATACCCCTTATAGGCTTCTATAATGTCCCCGTCAACCTTTGGCGGCAACACAGAACCGATATATACAGTATCTCTCAGCAATTGCTGCTTGATAGAAAAGACCTCAACCTCTCCTTTGGGAGAAACATAGATTTGATAATTAATATCAAACTTCTTGTCATACCAGCCTTCCACCAGCCATTTTGCATTTTCACGTCCTCTTGCAAACCGTGTTATCATGCGTAGGCCTGACTCCAGCTTATCTCTGCTTTCAATGATATACAAGCCCTTTCCCGAAGCTCCGTTGGGTTCTTTAATAATAACTTTCTTAAAATAAGGTGCATTACCTGTTAGTTGCTCGTACTGCTGACGGATTTCATCAATAGAATGACAAATCTTCCCCCTACAAACCTTAAAACCAAGTATTTCAGATATTTCTCTGTTATATATTTTGTCGTTTACCCTGGCATTTACAAGGGAGGGTGCTCCCATTAACCGTACTCCGGCTTTTTTAGCAATAGCTTCTTCAAGATAGGTAACTGCATAAGGTACAAAATACACATCCTCGTTTATCACAGTAATGTCTTTTAGCTTTTGTAATAAATTTTCATCTTTAAGTACCAGTTCAGATATGGGGGTAAGTAAATCCGCATCTTCGGGTACCATAATGGTTGGAATGGAAAATCCCAGACTTTTAAGGTTATTCAGATACTCGGCATCGGGCATTTTCCTGAGTATAACAATATCCTGCTCCCTACAAATGAGAAGATTCATCTCTTCTATTCGGTTTACCGGTATATCCTCATTCCTGTCAACAATTCCTGCACTGAGGGTATTCCAATATTTTTCTGCACCTATATTGCACAACCAGACGATAATTCCCATATCCCTATCCTTTTCAAGGTACTGAATTAAATTAAATTCCTTATCCATAACTGTTTAAAGATTCTTTAGAGTAATAAACCAAGTCTGATAAGCTTTAATTTACAGATTGATTTCCAGTTTTCTCTGGCCCCTTAAAAAATCTTCCTTTCCCCACCTTTCTCTCAGAATATAGGTTTTGCCTTTGTAATATAGTACCTCTGCAGCCAACGGATGACTCAGGAACAAAACCGGACTTTGTGTACTTCCATAAGCTCCTGATTTATCAATGGCAACAATGTCACCCGGACCCGCCTCCGGCAGGACAACATTTTGTCCCACAAGATCGGTAGGCGTACACAGTGGGCCAACCACGTTTACCTGCTCCTCGTTCTCTGTTTTATTTACAATGTGCATTGGGAAATTGTTGCGTATATATCTTCCCAGGAAAGCGGAAGACGCATGTTGATTTGAGCCTCCGTCACATACCAGATACTTTTTACCCTTGCATTCCTTCCTGTACAGAACCCTTGTCAGATAAGTGCCGGCTTGGGCCATAAGAAATCTTCCGCTTTCAACAAATACCTGCGTACCTGAAAGTTTCGCCTTATAATCCTGCCACATCACCGAAAAATCCT
>JAEYNI010000055.1 GCA_023412635.1 Bacillota bacterium | reverse complement strand
AAGTATTGTAAACACTAAGTATTTGTAAATAGTTTTCATTAACAATACTTTGGATATTTCGCACGGCCATAAATTCATAGGTTAGTTTGGAAGACGAGCTTTAGCGAAGTCTTTCAAGCTAACCTCCATGAGCCATATTGTAGCCACAAAATAGTAATGAAAATATATATCCTTTATTGCAATGAGGCGAATAAAGGAGACCGACAAAGCTGTAAACGCTACCTGGTATAAGTTTATACAACCTATGTAAAAGTCTTGTTATTAGTTGGTACATTTACGAAAATATATACGAAAAATAATATGAGAATGTATGATTTATCTCTGGCAGTTCAGTTAAAAAAACCCAGTTTAAATAATATAGTTGCTGCAATTACTGTAATCAGTCCGGCAAGTCCAATAGCAAGACCGCTCATAGCACCTTCCGTCTCTCCAAGCTCCACTGCTTTTGTTGTCCCCAGAGCATGCGCAGATGTACCGATCGCAATACCTTTTGCGGTTTTATCATCTATCCGAAACACTTTCAACAAGGCGGGAGCGGAAACAGCACCAACTATACCGGTTATTATTATTGCGGCAACAGTAACAGAAGGAATACCCTGAAGCTGCTTCGACAGCTCGATACCCAGAGGTGTCGTAATTGACTTCGGAATAAGAGAAGCAAGCAATTCAGGTGAAAGATTGAAGGCCTTTCCCATCATCCATACGCCAATAATAGCTGTAATACTTCCTGCAAGAACACCACCGATAATCGCAACATAATCCTTTTTCAGGGAATTAATATTTTTATACAACGGAACAGCCAATATAACGGTAGCAGGTGTTAAAAACATTGATATAAAGTCCCCGCCCTTTTTATAGTCCTCCAGAGGAATTTTTAGTAATATCAAAATCCCCATTACAATCAATATAGCAAGCATAAGAGGATTTAAAAAGGCAAGTTTTGTTTTTCTATTTATAAATATACCAATTTCAAACGCCAGAATTGTTATTAAAAGTCCAAAAACAGGTGACGACATTATTTCCTTCATCTAGCCTTCCTCCTCTTAATCAGCTGTACTGTCAACCCGGAAACTATCATTACGAGAATTGTGGTAACCACACATATTACTGTAATGGAAACAAGATTCTTTTTAAGTATTCCGACATATGCCAACAGTCCTACCCCAGAGGGAATAAAAAAGAAAGCGAGGTGGTCCAAAAGAAATTTACTTATTTCATTAATCATTTCAATTTTAATCAACCCCGTTGAAAGGCAGATAAAAAGAAGAATCATGCCTATAATACTTCCGGGGAGCGGAATGTGTACAACCTTATTCAGTACTTCTCCAATAACGCAAATTATTAGTATAATTAGGAACTGTCTCAGTAATTTCATTTTATCAACTTAACCCCAAATATAATATTCAAAAAGCTTACACTAAGCCCTCTTTTTTAATTCTTCCAACTTGTCTCTCAGCTCTGCTGCACGTTCAAACTGTAGTTCCGAAGCCGCCTGTTTCATTTCCTTCTGGAGCTTTTCTATAAGTCTTTCCAGTTCCTCCGGAGACATAAGATTTGGTTTTTCCTTACCAGTATAATATGTTTCACCCTCCTCTGCAACCTTTGTAGCCTCTATCAAATCTCTGACAGACTTTTGTATTGTGGTAGGAACAATACCATGAGCTTTGTTATAATCCATCTGAAGCTGTCTTCTTCTGTTGGTTTCGCTTATAGCTCTGTTCATTGAACCTGTTATTCTGTCTGCATACATAATAACCTTACCTTCAGAGTTTCTTGCTGCACGGCCGATGGTCTGTATAAGTGAAGTTTCTGATCTCAGGAAGCCTTCCTTATCGGCATCAAGGATTGCAACAAGGGAAACCTCAGGTAAATCCAAACCTTCTCTAAGTAAATTTATTCCAACAAGCACATCAAACACTCCAAGACGCAAATCCCTGATTATTTCCATTCTTTCAAAGGTTTCAACATCTGAATGAAGGTACTTAACTTTTATATCCAGCTCCTTCATGTAATCGGTAAGGTCTTCAGCCATTTTCTTAGTAAGTGTGGTAACAAGTACCCTCTGACCCTTTTCTGCTCTCAAATTAATCTCGCCTATAAGATCGTCGATCTGTCCCTTCACCGGTCTAATAATTATTTCCGGATCGATGAGTCCTGTTGGTCTGATTATTTGTTCCACTATCTGGGTAGAATGATCCTTCTCATATGCTGCCGGTGTAGCACTGACATAAATCACCTGATTCACACGCTCTTCAAACTCGTTAAATTTAAGCGGTCTGTTATCAAAAGCCGAAGGTAATCTAAAACCGTATTCTACCAGAGACTCTTTTCTTGACCTGTCACCATTGTACATAGCTCCAACTTGTGACACTGTTACATGGGACTCGTCTATTACAAGTAAATAATCATCGGGGAAATAATCCATCAGTGTATAGGGTGCACTTCCCGACTCTCTGCCGCTGATATGTCTTGAATAGTTTTCTATTCCCTGACAAAAGCCGATTTCAGACATCATTTCCAAATCATATCTGGTTCTTTGCTCAAGCCTTTGGGCTTCAAGGAGCTTACCCTCCATTTTTAACTGTTCAAGACGCTCCTCCAGCTCCTTTTCAATTGTAACCATAGCTTTTTCCATTTTAGGTCTGGTAGTAGCATAGTGAGAAGCCGGGAAAACAGCTATATGAGATCTGGTTCCGATTACCTCTCCTGTGAGATAATCCACTTCTGTTATTCTCTCTATCTCATCTCCAAAAAATTCTACTCTTAAAACCATTTCAGAACTGTTAGCCGGAAAGATTTCAAGTACGTCACCCCTTGCCCTAAATCTGCCTCGTCTGAAGTCTATTTCATTTCTCTCGTACTGAATATCAACCAGCTTGCGGATTATTTCATCTCTATCCTTCTGCATGCCTACTCTAAGTGAAAGCATAAGGTCTGTATAGTCCTCGGGGTCGCCCAACCCGTAGATACAGGAAACACTTGCAACAATAATTACATCTTGTCTTTCAAAGAGTGCAGCAGTCGCAGAGTGACGGAGCTTATCTATTTCCTCGTTTATGGAGGAATCTTTTTCAATATAGGTATCGGTTGAAGGAATATAGGCTTCGGGCTGATAGTAATCATAATAACTTACAAAATACTCTACAACATTATTCGGGAAAAATTCTTTAAACTCGCTGCATAGCTGTGCAGCAAGGGTCTTATTATGAGCAATAACCAGTGTAGGCTTTTGAACCTGTTCTATAACCTTGGCGATTGTATAGGTCTTTCCCGAACCGGTAACACCCAAAAGGGTCTGATGCTTTTGACCTTCGGTAATGCCCCTGCTCAACTTTTCTATGGCAACAGGCTGATCGCCCTTTGGTTTATATTCTGATACAACTTCAAATCTATTCATATACCCTCCATTATTTCAATACA
>JAEYNI010000037.1 GCA_023412635.1 Bacillota bacterium | reverse complement strand
CTGATCTTACCTGACATTGGCTCCTCCTATAATTCGCTTCCGAAGTTAGCTGTCGGGCTCGGGCAATAGGACCTCCCTACCATTTGCATGGACTCACCCCAATATTTTGGTTCCTCCGTACCTCTTTCGAGGATTCAGCTATATTTTACTAAAGAGCAAATAGAATATCTTTCCAAATATAATAATATTTAGTAATATCGTTTATTTACTCCTTGACCATTATATTAAATTTGTAACAGTTTGTCAAACTTTTTGAAACAAAATAGCAATTTTTTAGTAATATTTTTGTAATATACTTATAACTATAGTAATTTGCACATAATCTGAACAGCTTCATTTAGTCTGACTTTTTCCTTTCTGGGTAAATCATTGCATTCGTTGAATCCGCACTTCATCCAAAAATTTATACCTGATACATTATTTCTGAAAACAGAAAGATATATTCTTTTTGAAAAACATATTTGCTTAAAGTAATCCTCAAGCAATTTTATTGCCTTTTTACCAAAGCCCTTGGACTGATAGGGGGTATCTATTATTAATGAGTTGATCCAAACAATATTATCCTTTTCAATCATTATACCTTTGATTATGCCGATTGTTTCGCCTGTATACAAGCGAATATCAAGGAAAAAGACGTTTTCTTTTTGAATAAACTGGGATATGTTATTCGAGAACTGGGTGTATTCAATTGGTTGAAAGATACCGGTGGCATACTTAAAATCGCTAGAGTTTCTATATATGGAATATATCTTACTGATACTTGTTTTATCTATACTTTTTATATAAAACAACTCATCCTTAATACGAATATTCAGCATATTACCTCTCACCTTATCATAAAATAACACTTTATAGGATTATAACAAATATTTTAAAATATTTAAATTTTTAATTTAAATATTAGGAAATATTTGACATTTTTATGGATATTTATTATATTTATTCTTGTCGGCTTCTTGCAAAGTTATAATTGAAATTAATGGAGAAAAAATATGTGTGAAGATCATGAGATATTTGACAAACAGCTTTTTGAATGCTGTGTTATTATGGTATCCATATTAATAAAACAGTATAACAATAAAATGATAAATATAACTGACTTTAAAACACATACAGCAAATAAAGTCAGTTATATCCTCAAATACATCAATATTGAAACAAATACTGAAAAGAGAAATACAGCAGAAAATTTAGTAAAAGAGTATGAAAAAATAATTGCAAAAAGTTAATCGCAATTGTAATATTTTAGAATAAGCCTATCCAATCGCTTACTTAACTTAAGTATATCGTGGTGAGTCCAAGGTTGGTTCTCCAACAAATCATAAAGCTCTTCCTTTAGACATTCTACTTCTTTATTTAGTAGAAACTTGTTATTTTCCATTATTTATCACCATTCTTTTCTTTTGTAAATTAGTCGCTTTTACATAATTTTACCATTTATACTATAATAAGTAAATACTAAAAATCCATAAATCTACAAAATAAATAGTGTTTGAAATTGGGTATTTTTAATAACTTAATATGATTATTTGAAAAATAATTATAATTATTCTCATTTATTTTGTTAATGATATCCATGGATTGTGAAAAAACCATACATATTTAGTAGCCTTTACTCTAAAGTCAGCTCTTGAAAAACAAGGAAAATTTTTCAGAAAATAAAAAAGGATAATTTGAAATTTTATCGAATGTTTAATTTGGGAAAATTTTTGAATTACTCCATGTCATTCGCTCCGATTAATAATTTTTAAATAAAACATTATGAAAGGATGTGTTTTTATGTCTGGTCTAAGTAATGCAACAAGTTTTGAAATTATAGGTATATGGTGTGTACTATTAATTGCCTTTCTGGGTTTGGGTTATGCATTCATTCTTCGCCATCAGGTTATGAAGTACGACAAAGGTACAGAAAAAATGCAGGAAGTTTGGAGGTCAATTAAGGGTGGTGCCGATGCCTATTTACGCCGGCAGCTCAGATCTATTCTACCCCTTATTGCAGTTTTGACAGTTCTTCTTTTCTTCTCAGTTTACATTGTTCCTCCAAGTGATGAGGCAACAAAACGATTCTCTTCGTTAAGTTCCGATCAAGTTAAAATTGTAATTGGTTTTGCCAGAGCTATTGCCTTTGTTTTGGGTGCAACCTTCTCACTTATTGTAGGACAATTTGGTATGAGAATGGCCGTAGAAGGAAATGTCCGCGTGGCTTCAGCATCCAGAAGGAGTTTTGGCGAGGCTTTAAAAATCGCATACAGAACAGGTACCATTACAGGTATGCTTACTGACGGCTTAGGCTTACTTGGCGGAACTCTGATTTTCATAATTTTAGGAATAGCTGCTCCTGATGCTTTATTGGGCTTTGGGTTCGGTGGTACACTGCTCGCTTTATTTATGAGAGTAGGTGGTGGAATTTATACCAAAGCAGCTGATGTCGGCGCAGACCTGGTTGGAAAGGTTGAAGCCGGAATCCCTGAGGATGATCCTCGAAATGCTGCTGTTATAGCAGACCTTGTAGGTGATAACGTAGGCGACTGCGCTGGAATGGCGGCAGATATTTTTGAATCTTATGAAGTTACCATCGTTTCAGGATTAATTTTAGGACTTTCTTTATATGGTATTACAGGGGAGCTTAAGTGGATAATATTTCCTCTCCTTGTAAGAGGTATTGGTGTCCTTTCTTCAATTATAGGAACTTATCTTGTAAGAGGCTCCAAAAGAGGTGATGCCCTTAATTCAATAAATAAGGGGTTCTATACCTCAGCAGTAATAAGCCTGGCCTCCTTTGCCTTACTGGCATTATTCTATATGAATGAATGGAGAGCATTTCTCTCAGTTGGTGTTGGTATTTTACTTGCTGTAGCACTTGACGAAGTGACAAAGCATTTTACTGACACTACACACAGACCTGTCAAGGATATTGCCGGAGCATCAAAAACCGGCTCCGCCACTCTTATACTCCGTGGTCTTGCAGAAGGCTTTGAAAGCGCTGTTTGGCAGACAGTAGTTATCGCTGTAACCATATTAAGTTCTGTTCTGATCTACTGGGGACAGGATGTACACTTTGTTCTATATGGTGTTGCTATGACAGGTATCGGTATGCTAACTTTGACAGGTAATAATGTTGCCATGGATTCCTTTGGTCCTATTGCAGATAACGCCAACGGTATAGGTGAGCTTGCAGGCCTTGATAAGGATGCAAGAGAAGTAATGGACAGCCTTGATGCAACAGGAAATACAACTAAAGCTATTACAAAGGGGGTCGCTATAGGTTCAGCTGTTATAGCAGCAGTTTCATTGTTCGGTTCTTACCTGACTGATGTATCAAAGATACAAATCGGAATGGGCGCTAAAGAAACCCTTTTTGATACAGGTATCAGAGTCTCCAGTCCGACAGTATTCATAGGTATGCTTATTGGAGCCTGTATCCCATGGTTGTTCTCCTCTCTCATTATTAATTCAGTAACGAGAGCTGCTTCACTTATAGTCAATGAAGTAAGGCATCAGTTTAAAATTCCGGGTCTGCTTCAAGGTAAAGTAAAGCCTGATTATCAGAAGGCAGTTGATATATGTACTGTTGCCGCCCAAAGAGAATTACTTGGTCTTGCTATAATTTCTGTGGTTTCACCTTTATTTGTGGGAATTCTGCTTGGCGTTGAAGCTTTAGGTGGTTTCCTTGCCGGTGTCATAATTTCAGGTCAGCTGCTGGCAGTTTTTATGGCCAACTCGGGCGGAGCCTGGGATAATGCTAAGAAAACTATTGAAGATGGTGCTCATGGCGGAAAAGGCTCGGAATGTCATAAGGCTGCAGTAGTTGGAGACACTGTAGGAGATCCTCTCAAGGATACTGCAGGCCCTGCCCTCAATCCTATGATAAAGGTCATCAACCTTGTTTCTCTTCTGGCAGCACCAATCCTAATCCAGTATAAGAGTACAGACCCTGGTATGCTGGTAGCACTTGGCCTAAGTGTAATTTTAATTATTGGCGCAATAATTTATTCAAAGAACGGTGGTTTTAAGAAATCCAAAGCTGCTGACAGCAAAGATATTGCTGCATAGTAATTTTGTAATAGATAAATAATTTAGCTATAAAATAGACAGATTTGTCATACAATTTCTGTCTATTTTTTTCTTATTATTAGATGAATTAAGTATGACTTTTTTCTTAAACTATGTTAGTAGATAAAAATAATCAACTAATCTCCTTTGTCTTCGACTTGCAGCCTAGTTTGTTAAACAAATATTGTTAATTCTTGCGGTATAATATAAAATATAACAAGGCAATAGATGTTCATTTGCGTTATACTCTAGTGTTATCTGTTATCATTTTATGTTATTTTTAAGTTAGTAAAACTTTTGAGGAGTGATTAATAATGTCATGGAAAATAGAAACCAAGTGTCTCCAGGAAGGTTATAAGCCCGGGAATGGAGAACCCCGTGTTTTGCCCATTTATCAAAGTACTACATATAAGTATGCTTCAACTGAACACGTAGCAAAGTTATTTGATTTATCAGTAGATGGACATATGTATTCAAGGATAAGCAACCCTACAGTGGATTGCGTTGAAAAGAAGATTTCTGCTCTTGAAGGTGGCATTGGTGCGGTGTGCACCTCTTCCGGTCAGGCTGCTTCGCTGCTTTCAGTTTTAAATATCTGTAAGTCCGGCGAGCATATTGTGTGTTCAAGCACAATATACGGAGGTACCTTTAACCTTTTTGATAAAAGATTGAGGGAAATGGGAATAGACATAACATTTATAGATCAGGACAGTTCTGACGAAGAAATACAAAAGGCCTTTCGCTCCAACACAAAAGCTTTATTCGGGGAATCAATAGCAAATCCTAAAATAAGCATTCTGGACATCGAAAAGTTTGCAAGGATAGCTCATAAAAACAACGTGCCTTTGATAATAGACAACACTTTTGCAACTCCAATGCTTTTAAGGCCAATTGAATACGGTGCGGATATAGTAATTCACTCCACAACCAAATATATGGATGGGCATGCTATATGTATCGGAGGAGTAATTGTAGATTCCGGCAATTTTGACTGGGAAAGCGGCAACTTCCCTGGCTTGAATCAACCGGATGAATCCTATCACGGTATGGTCTACACAAGGGACTGCGGAAAAGCCGCTTATATTACCAAGGCCCGAGTACAGCTTATAAGAGATTTCGGCTGCTATATGTCTGCCAATAACGCATTTTTATTAAATCTGGGTTTGGAAACACTCCATTTAAGAATGGAGCGCCACTGCAGAAATGCTGAAAAGGTTGCGGAATTTCTTTCAACAAATAATAAAATATTATCAGTAAGCTATCCATACCTTAAGGAGGATCCTTACCGCGATCTGGCTCAAAAGTATCTTCCCAACGGCTGCAGCGGTGTTGTGTCCTTCAGAATCAAGGGTGGTAGAGAGGGTGCAGTCAAATTTATGGATAAACTGAAACTGGCGGCAATAGTGGTTCATGTTGCCGATTGCAGAACAGCAGTACTCCACCCTGCCAGCTCAACACACAGACAATTGTCTGACGAACAACTGGTTCAGGCCGGAATTGATCCTGCATTGATAAGATTCTCGGTAGGTATCGAAAATGTTGACGATATTATTGAAGATATCCGTCAGGCCCTTGAGGATTAAAAAAAGCCTAGGCTGATTTAATTTATGATGTTATAATCTATAAATAAAGATGTAGTGATATAGTCATAAAAATAAGTTGCAATTAAATTTGCAGCTTATTTTTTAAATAATATTTAAGTGATACTATTAATTTTTGATAAGAAACAAGATTAAGTTTTTTTACTTATATCGATAAATAGGAGTAATACTAAAATGCCCTTCGATGGAATTGTAACAAAATGTATTGTAAACGAATTGAATTCTTTGTTGGCCGGAGGCAGAGTTGACAAGGTATTCCAGCCTGAAGCCGATGAAATAGTTCTATTGATTCGTTCAAGGAGTCAGAATTATAGATTGGTTGCAAGTGCCAATGCCAATTATCCGCGCCTTCATATAACAGCTTCACAAAAAGAAAATCCGCAGACACCTCCGGTTTTCTGCATGCTCATGAGGAAGCATCTGGCAGGCGGTAAACTGCTGGACATCAGTTTCCATGACTACGAAAGAGTTATCTCTATAAATATTGAATCAGTCAATGAACTTGGTGACTTATCTGTTAAAAGAGTCGTTGTAGAAATAATGGGAAAGCACAGTAATATTATCTTGCTTAATAGTGAAGATAAAATCATAGACTCTGTAAAGCATGTGGACAGTGATATAAGCAGTGTCAGAGAGGTTATGCCCGCAAGGCCTTATAACCTTCCTCCCGCCCAGAACAAGGAGCTGCCGGAAGATGTAATTTCTGATAAGATTTTTGAGCATCCTAATGTTTCTGAGGCTAAAAATGTGGAAGGTTTATTATTAAACGTGATAAAAGGCTTCAGTCCTTACACCTGCCGTGAAATCTGTGCGGCTGCCGGAGTAGCTTCAAAAACACCGGTTTCTGCTTTATCTGGTGATGACAGAGAAAAGGTGGTTTCTGCACTAAAGGATTATCTGCTTCAAATAAAAAACAACAGCTTTGAACCCAGTATTATTTATCAGGATAAAAATTTTCAGAAGCCGGTGGATTTTTACTGTTTTTCTCCCAAACAGCCGGTAATTTCCAAAAAGTACCAACTGCTATCGGTGGCTTTGGACGAGTTTTACTCTCTCAGAGATACAAATGAGCGGCTTACGCAGAAGATGGGTGATGTTGTTAAAGTCATAAAAAACGGTATTGACCGCTGTGAGAAGAAAATTGCTCTATTCAATGATAAGCTCCGGGAGGTATCTGATCGGGAAAAGCTACAGCTTTACGGTGAATTAATTACTGCAAATATTTACTGCATCCCCACCGGCAGCAAAAGTGCGAGAGTCTTAAACTATTACTGTGAGAATGAAGAATATATTGATATCCCATTGAATGAATACAAATCGGTCCAGGAAAATGCACAGAAATATTACAAGCAGTATTCAAAGGCAAAAAGTACTCATGTTAATGCAACAGAGCAGCTTAAGGACACAATATCCGAACTTGAATATCTCCAAAGTGTTCAAATAATGCTGGAGAATTGCAGCAGCAGACAGGAAATCGACGAAGTAAGGCAGGAATTGATTGATCAGGGTTATATAAGGGCTTCCGCCAGAAATGCAAAAAAGAAGCAGGACAAGCCCTCATCCCCCCTCGAATTTACCTCCAGTGACGGCTTTCAGATTTTTGTAGGCAAGAATAACAAGCAAAATGATTTATTGACTTTAAAACAGGCTGCGTCAAATGATATTTGGCTTCACACAAAAAATGCTCCAGGGTCACATGTTATAATAAGAACTGAACGTCGTGAGGTTCCTGATTCAACCCTTCTTGAGGCGTCTATTCTGGCAGCATACCACAGCAGTGCGAAAATGTCCTATAATGTTCCTGTGGATTATACAGTTGTTAGAAATGTAAAAAAGCCAAGCGGCGCAAAACCCGGTATGGTTATTTACGAAAGCTTTAAAACCATTTACGTTACACCTGAAGAAGACAAGGTTTTTAAAATTCAACATAAACAATAATTAACGATTGGGGGAATTGTAATGATTTCTAATAAAATCAGTAATAGACTGGCTAATTCATCAATGATAAGAGCCATGTTTGAAGAAGGCACAAGGCTAAAAAAGTTGTATGGAGATGATAAGGTTTTTGATTTTTCTCTTGGAAATCCAGATCCAGAGCCTCCTGCAGAAGTTAAAGCTGCACTGAGACAGCTAGCAGATTCAACGGAGCTGGGAATGCATTTGTATATGAATAATGCAGGCTATCCTGAGGTAAGAGAAACCATAGCGGGGAAAATAAACAAGGAAACCGGCTTAAATCTGACCCTTAACAATGTAGTAATGACTGTAGGAGCAGGGGGAGCCCTGAATGTGGTATTGAAGACTCTACTGGATCCTAACGAGGAAGTTATTATATTTGCACCTTACTTTGTGGAGTACACCTCCTACATAGATAATCACGGCGGTAAAACAGTTATAGTAAACACTGACCCTGATACTTTTTTACCTGACCCTGAACTACTCAGATCAAAAATAACTCCAAACACCAAGGCAGTCCTTATAAATACACCAAATAACCCTACCGGTGTTGTTTACGGAGCAGATATATTAAAAGCTATTGCCAAGGTTCTCGAAGAAAAAGGAAAAGAATACGGGCATACTATTTACATCATCTCAGATGAGCCTTACAGGAAGCTGGCCTATGATGTTGAAGTGCCAAACATATTAACAATATACAGAAATGCAATTATGATTGACTGCTTCAGCAAGTCTCTTTCACTCCCGGGTGAACGTATGGGTTATATAGCTACAAACCCCGAAGCTGAGGATATTGAGACCCTGATGGGCGGTCTGATATACTGCAATAGAGTTTTAGGTTATGTCAATGCCCCTGCCCTGTTCCAAAAGGTTATTGCAAAATCTATTGATGCCTCTGTGGATATAAATATTTACAAGGAAAGAAGAGATTTACTTTATAACAGCCTTATAAGTTTTGGATATGAATGTGTTAAACCTGATGGTGCTTTCTATCTGTTCCCCAAGGCTCTTATTGCCGATGATGTTGAATTCAAAAACAGAGCCTTAAAGTACAATTTACTTGTAGTTCCCGGTTCAGGCTTCGGGGCTCCCGGCCATTTCCGCCTTGCATACTGTGTAAGTCTTGAAACTATAAAAAACTCCCTGCCTGCTTTTGAGGCACTGGCCAAGGAGTTTAGATAATAACATTTTATATAATTTACAAGAAGTTGAAGTCCGATTAGTGTCATCCATGTTAATCGGACTTTTCTTGTTTTTTCTCTGTGTAGTTTAGTCCCCAGGTTATGGCGAATTTATCTTTTACAACAGCATGGTAAGCTCCCCAGAAGGTTTTCTGAAGTTCAAAAATAACAATTGCATCTTCTTTTGTCAGCTCGGAGTATACCTTCTCAAGCTGTTCTCTCGAGTCCATTTCCAAGACCAGCTGAATGTTTGTATTCTCTGCCCTTTCCCCGAAGAGATCTGTAAAGTACATTACACAATGTGGTGCTACATGAAGCTCAGAATGCATTATTTTTCCCTCATGCCCTCTGAACATTTGACTGTTATCACCCGTCTTTATCATTTTAATTTCTCCGCCAAAAACCAATTTGTAAAAATCAAGTGCATCACTGCAATTTATAACTGATATATTGGGAATTATACTTTTCATCTTTCCCAGCTTCCTTTCATTCTTCGTAACTTATTTTGTAGTGTCATGGTAATTATATTTTTTATAACTTCGATTTTTCAATCTATCTAAGCCCAATGGTGGATTCTATATAAGCTTCAGATTGCTATTAGCTTATTTCTTGTTATCAACAGCCAATCCATCACCATAGGCTGTCCGGCTGAATATGTTTTCAGCTTCAACTAGCGGTATGCCTGCAATACTTATATTTTCAATGACACTTTCACCTATTTTCTGGTTGCTGCACTCAAACAGATACCTTACTGCCTGGGGTTTAAAACCTAACAGTCTTGCTCCAATGGTATCAGTTGCTACCGGATCGCAGCCGGCAATAACCAGTCCTGTATGCCGGGCAATACCTTTAGATGGGCCAGTTCCTATCATTGCAGGACTTGCGCTGACAATGGACAGGTCGATGGGAATTTGCCCGGCCATCGCAGATATAAAGCCATGCAGTTCGGTGTGTATTCCCAGGTTCTTCTTGGGCTGCCCGTGTTCATCAGCCGGAGGCCACCCCAGGGCAATGTTTTTTATTGCTGCCGACATTGTGGCCTCCTCGTGCTGCTTCAGCTGAGTAAATGAGACCAAGATGGTTACTTCCTCAAAGAGTTTATTTAAATTTGTTGTTGGTACTATCGAGTGATTCAAATTTATTCTAACAAAAGGTCCATGATTCAAGTCTATAAATTCAACACCTTCTTCGGAAATAACCTTGCCGAAGCCAACAGAATTCATGACGTCCTTTGTCTCGCCCTCTGCTGTTCCAGTGGCAACAACAATTCTCCCGGGATTTCTGTCTTTGAAAATCCTTATAATCTGTCTCAGGCTTTCGGGCCCAACAACAGTAGCAGAGTCTGGCTGTCTGTTATTCACCCAGTTAGGTGTTATTACTACAACATCATTATTTTTAACATCAGAAGTTATTTGAAGCAGCTCAACGGCTTGCTTTATGGCGGCTGCCTCATCACTGTTATGGGTAATAGCTACATTAGAATTATTCCATCTTCTTTGCCTCATGCTTTTTTCCTTTCCTTATAACCTTCCAGTTTTATATTGATATAGCTTTATTATTCCCAAAAATGGCAAAATAACACGAATCACACATATTCGAAATTGACTTAACTGCCATATACTGTTAATATGAGAATATATTTTATATAAATTTTCAGGAGCGTATTGAGTGATTAAATCCTTAAGCTGTTAAGATGGTATTTGAGTAACAAAATCGCCTGTTTTCATCAGGTTTATTTTGTGTGCTCGGATACCATTCATTAATGGGTTATCATTTCAATATGCTTTTATTTGTTATGCAAGAAAACTAATAATTTGATCAAAGTTTTGGAGGTATAAAATAATATGAACAATAAATTTAATTTTGTCCAAGTTAAAATAGATTATATTGATGAAGCGCTGGATATGGTTTTAAATGCGTATATTAAAGAGAGACAGTCTATTCCCTATTTGCCGGATGAAGACTTCAGCAATTCAATAAGAGATTCAATTAAGTATTTGTTTGAGAACGGCAGTGGCTATGCTGCTCTATTAAATAACGAATTTGTAGGCTTTATTTCGGGCTTCAGAGTTGATAATCTCTTTGGAAAATGTAAAGGAATCTATTGTCCTCTCTTTGGACATGGTGTGAAGCCCGAATACGGCTTGTCTCTTTATTCGGAACTTTATAGATATGCAGCAGAACTGTGGGTGAAAGAAGAATATATGACCCATGCTGTCACGGTATTTACCCATGATAAGGAACTAGTAGATATGTGGTTCTGGCAGGGCTTCGGTCTTAGATGCATTGATGCAATACGACAAACTTCTGCTATTAAGCTACCGACTTCCCTCACCGATTCTCCTTCTTCAGGTATTGAAATCAGGAAAGCTGTGGTTGAGGATGCTGACATCCTCTCAGATATACATATTCAGCATAATAATTATTACAGGCGTTCTCCTGTTTTTATGCCCAGGAGCGATTTCGACCCAGTGGAAGAACATAAGGACTGGATATCACAAGAGGAGAATCATGAATGGGTGGCCTTCCGAAATAATAAGCCTATCGGGATAATGAGGCTTTGTACTGAAGCAGAAAGCTTTATTTCTTGTCACAGTTCTGTTATGAATATTCAGGATTCTTTTGTTTTAGAGAGTGAACGAGGAAATGGTGTAGGCTCAGCACTTTTAAATACTGTACAGCAGTGGCTTATGAAAAACGGCTACCCTCTTTGCGGTGTTGACTACGAATCAATTAATCCGCAAGCCAAGAA